>NZ_JAVDWS010000012.1:0-187761 GCF_031457395.1 Algoriphagus sp. 4150 | reverse complement strand
GCCGGGATTTATAATCATGCCCCTGTGTGTCGCGCTCCCGTCATGGATATTTCATCTGTTTATATTTTGTTTTAAGAGGTCAGATGGAATCTCGCTTCACAGATAATCATTCCTCCGTGTGACTCTTGAGTCATGCTCGATTTCATCTGTTTGTTAGTTGATTTTATATATGTATATCCGCTTTTCTGCCATTAAAGCAATAAAAGCATCATAGGATTTGGTAAACTTTAGCATTGAGGGTACATCGGTCACCCGTCTTCGGTCTTCCAGCAAGCGAACCAAAGAAATAACGCTACTGGCATCATTGCGGATAATCATACTAGTTGATTTTATACCTGATTCCTGTGTACATTACTCTTCCTGCTATTGGCCCCCAAGTCATGGAAGCGTCGAAATTTTGGCCGAAAGGATTTTGGGAGTCTATGATAGGATTGGATTGTTTGAAGTTCAGAATGTTCTCTCCACCCAAGTAGATGCTGCCCCAGCGAAATCCCCGGCTGACCTGTGCATTCACCATAAAGAAATCCGGTGATTTTTCTGCTAACTGATATTCCATAGGACTGTCACCGGTGTCCGGCAGACGCATAGGGCCATTCCAGTTTACAGTCAGGTCTGCCTTCCACTTATCGTAATTGGTAGCATAGGCCAAATTCATGAAGAAGCGGTCTTGACTTTGATAAGGAACTTGCTGTAAGATACCGTTGGTCGTCATGAGATTTTCATAATGCTTATAGGCTGCTTTAATATCCAGTTTTTCAGTCAATAGATAGCTGGCTTCTACCTGAAAGCTGCGGGCAAATGAGCCGTTTTGCAGATTATTGATCACCAGTAATGATGAACTTACATCTTGATCATATACAAGTTGATTTTCGAAAGTGGTGTAGAAATAATCCGTTACCAGACTAAGTGGTTTATCCTTAATCGACAAATTTGCAGCGAGACTGACTCCTGTGTTCCAGCTCACTTCCGGTTGAAGTACAGCATTGAAAATAATATCCCTGGAAGAAACCCAGATCATACTGTTTTCCATTAAGGCATTTGGCGTGCGATAGCCTTTCCCTACAGAACCCCTTACCGTCCAGTTAGGGACAAATTCCCACCGAGCATGGACTCTGGGAGTGAAATAGGTGCCGAAAAGATTGTGAAAATCCGTTCTTGCTCCCGCTACTACTGTAATTTGGTCGTTTGGGATGAAATTATACTCGAAGAAAACACCGGGCACTTTTTCCGTCCTATACATAGCTGTATCCAGACCGGTAGCACTGTTGGAATTGAAAGTTTCCTCAAAATCATCATAAAGAAAGCTAGCTCCGGTTTTGTATTGGTGAAAGCTTGAACCTAAGATATTCTGGTAAATGAAATTCCCATACGCTGTTTTTTCAATACCGCTATAAATTCTTCTTCCTGCTCCTCCATTGAAGTCTTGATAGGAAAGAGAATACTGGAAGCCCCAACTTTGGGTAGGCTTATCGGGATAGATCATCCCCAGTTTGCCAAATACTTCTGCTTTTCGGGTATCCATTTGATAGCCATACATGCTACTTGTGTACAGATCGCTGTTGAAGCCAAATCCTTTTTGCCCTCCTGCATTGTCAGACATAAATAGATTTACGCCTATCTGAGCCATCAGCCGATCTCCCTCATACTTGTAGCGATTCAGGAAGTTCAGCTGTCTTGCTTTCGGCAAATCCATAAAACCATCGTCATTTCCGTCGATTTCCGTACCCATTTGGCTGGCGTGAAACAACACCCCAGAGCTCCATTTTTCATTGATGGGAATCTGGTGATTTGCGTTGATTTCCAGCCTGCCAAAGGAATTGAGGTAGGCATTGAGATACCATTTGTCCATGGTTTCCGGTTTGAAAAGCTCCACATTGATCTGGCCTGTCATGGACTCGTAGCCATTGATGACAGTCCCGGCGCCTTTGCCTACATCAATGGATTGAATCCAGGTTCCAGGGACATAGGTAAGACCGAGTCGGGAATTCAAGCCCCGGATATTGGGGATTCCTTCTCTGCTGATCAGTACATAGCGGCCATCCAGCCCCATCATTTGGATCATTTTGGTGCCCGTGACAGCATCTGCATAGGAGACATCAACCGAAGCATTCGTCTCAAAACTCTCGGAAAGATTGCAGCAGGCGGCTTTTTGAAGTTCGCTTTCGGTAATAAGAATACTGAGAAAAGGAGCTTCGTCTACCACGGACTCTGATCTAGCCCGGATAGTGACTTGCTCCAGTGATTCACCACTTTCCTGAAGTGTGATTACCATCGCCTGATCAAAAACAGGAGTTAATGTATCCGCTTCATAGCCAAGATAGGAAATGATTAAACGGTCTGCTTGCAGTACATTTTCCAGTAAGAAGTGACCCTCTGTATCGGTGACAGTTCCTTGCGGCTTGTCCAGAAGTTTAATGCTAGCGCCGATTAGAGGCTCATTGGATGCTGATTTCACCTGCCCTTTTATTGGTTTTTGGGCAAATAGAATCGCCGGTGCTATCAGGCATCCTATTAATAGGATTATTGATTTCATGTGTTTGTGATTTCTTTTTTAGAGCCACCCCGATAGATCGGGGCAGGCTATGGAATCTCGCAAGGCAAATAATCATCCCAGTGTGAGATGTTCTGAGTCATGCTCGATTTCATAAATAATTGCTTGTGTGTAAACTTGTGTGTAAAATAGATTACAGCCCGTCTAAGACGGGTAAAAGATCAAGCAATTCTTAAATGAGGAAGGTTTGGTGGAGTATGTTCAGATCGGGAATTGGCCGATCGGGGAAAAGATATTCGGGATTGGAAATCTGAACAGCTTCAAGTTGAATGCCCGGAAACGTAAGTACGTAAGCCAACACAAATTCCGGGGAAAGCTGGACTTGGAATTGAGCTTTTCCAAAATAATCATCTGACTCAGAGGAGGTGTACTCGTCCGAACAGCAGTCCGGATCAGAAGTTTTACTTGCGTTTGTCCCGCAGCAATCCGTTTTCCCGGGAGCTACGCTGACCTCTGTGCTTTTCAATTCATCTCCACAATAATGCGCCGCCAAGGTCAAATTTACCTGACCTGTCAGGAAAAATAGGAGCATTAAGGATGAGATGATTGATTTCATTGTATCGGTAAAGGTCGGAAATTCATTTGAAATAGAAAAACCTACATTCTTTACGGGAAGTGGGACGGTAGGTTTACTGAATTTCAGAATGTCTGATTATTCGAAGGGCTTAGGGCGTGAAGGTTCCACCATTTGATTTCAAACAAGACGAAGAAAGGTTATGTGTTTTGCCCAGACAGGGGGATATACGTCAATTTTTTGCTTCAATAATTTCTTGGATTGTTTCTGAAAATTGCGGTTTTATTAAAATATAAGGATCCCTGTTTCATTTTCTTAAAATTTAATTGGAAGTTGTTTCACATTATGTAATTTAAAAGTCGCCATCAACCTATTGTTACTTTATGAAGAATCTTTATTTATTGATTTGTCTATTTATCACTGTTGGAGTCCATGCTCAAGAGCAGGAAATTCTCTCAGCACTTGACAGCAAAGCAGATTTTTATGGAAGCATCGCCATGCAAATCTGGTCAAACCCCGAGCTAGGCTATCTTGAAATTGAAAGTTCCGCGCTGCTTCAAAAGACACTGACAGATGCCGGTTTCACAGTCAAGGCAGGTGTAGCTGATATTCCAACGGCATTTGTGGCAGAGTATGGATCCGGCAAACCCATTATTGCGATCCTTGCTGAATTTGATGCATTACCGGGAGTTTCCCAAAAAGCAGTACCGTTCAAAGATCCTGTCGTAGAAGGAGGGCCCGGACATGCGTGTGGACACCACTTGTTTGGAGCGGCATCAGTGGCCGCAGGAATTACCACTAAGGAATGGCTGGAGTCTTCCGGGACACAAGGAACTATCAGAGTGTATGGAACACCGGCCGAAGAGGGCGGAGCGGGTAAAGTCTACATGGCCAAAGCGGGATTGCTTGACGATGTAGACGCTGTATTGCATTGGCATCCGTCCAGTCAAAATGATGCAAGTGCAACTTCCTCGTTGGCAAACAAGTCAGCAAAGTTTAGATTTTATGGGGAAGCATCTCATGCAGCCATGTCTCCGGAGCGGGGAAGATCTGCTCTGGACGGAGTGGAATCTATGAATTATATGGTGAATATGATGAGAGAGCATGTGCCACAGGAGACGAGAATTCATTATGTGATTACCAGTGGAGGAGAAGCTCCAAACGTAGTTCCGGCTTTTGCTGAAGTGTTTTATTATGTGAGAAACCCGGATGTGGCCAACGTGAAATCAATTTTCGAAAGAGTAGTGAAAGCTGCTGAAGGTGCAGCCATGGGGACCAATACGGAAATGAAATATGAAGTAATACACGGGCTTTATAATTTATTGCCAAATGAAACCTTGGGAAAAATCATGTATAAGAATCTGGAGAAAGTGGGCGGGGTAGAATATGATTCTGAGGAAAGAAAGTTTGCGGAGGAGATCATGAAAACCTATTCTGTGAAAGCTTCAGTAGAAGATGCTGCCAAAATCAATCCCTTTAAAGTGGTGGAAAAAGGAACAGGAGGCTCTACAGACGTGGGGGATGTAAGCTGGCTCGTGCCTACAGCCGGCATGAGTTCGGCCACATGGGTACCGGGTACATCTGCACATACTTGGCAGGCAGTGGCTGCCGGAGGGACCGGCATAGGTCAGAAAGGAATGATGGTAGCGGCAAAAACCTTGACTTTGACTGCGATTGATATATTTAATGATCCGGAGGTTACTGGAAAAGCATTGGCTGAATTGAATGAACGAAGGGGAGAGGACTTTAGCTATGAAGCACTGACGGGTGATAGGGAACCGCCATTGGACTATAGGAAGAATTAAAACTAAAAAGGATAGCTCTTTGGCTGTCCTTTTTAGTTTTCTTCGGTTTTTAGTAAAAAGTGGGAACAATTGAAAAAATATAGCCAGTTTTAAGCAGTAGTTATTTCTATTAAAATGCTTAGAAACCTCACTTTCCTATGTTTTGTTTTCTGGGTTTGTCAGCAAGCCTTTTCACAGACCAGCTTCACTCCCAAGCCTCCGGCTGAGCAGGCAAAAATAGGATTGGTACTCAGTGGAGGAGGAGCCAAGGGAATAGCGCATGTAGGCATACTTAAGGCTATGGAAAAGGCCGGTCTGAAGCCGGATTACATCGTGGGGACAAGCATGGGGGCTGTAGTGGGAGGACTTTACTCTTTGGGATACAGTGCAGCGGAACTTGAGGAAATCATAGGTGGGATCGATTGGGGACTGTTGATTTCCAATAGAGTGAATTTCAAGAAAATCGCATTTGAGGAAAAGGAGTATTACAACCGCTATTTGCTCGAATTCCCAATAGTAGAAGGGAAAGTAGCTTTTCCATCGGGTTTGATCCAAGGACAGGTGCTTTCAGATATTCTACATTATTTCACCTGGCCTGCTAATTCCTACCGGACTTTCGATGATTTTCCGATTCCCTTTCGCTGCGTAGCTACGGATATCCGCACTGGACAACCTGTGATTTTTGATCGGGGATATCTGCAGGATGCTCTGCGGTCCAGTATTGCCATTCCTACAGTTTTTACCGCATTTGAGTTGGACAGCACCTCTGTGGTAGATGGGGGAGTGGTCAATAATTTCCCGGTGGATATAGTGAGACAGATGGGAGCTGATGTTGTGATTGGAGTAAACGTAAGCTTTGAGGACTTCAAGGAAGTAGACCAATTGGGTGGCTTTGGCGGTATTCTGATGCAGCTTGCTATGGCACCGTCGCTGAGCATTACCAGGGATAATATTGAGGCAACAGATATCTACATCAAGCCGGATCTTGGAGATTATACTACCGGTAGTTTTAGCTCATTTAATGAGATTTTGGAGCTTGGGACTAAAGCGGGAGAAAAGTACGTTGACCGGTTCAGGCAGCTGGCTGATAGCCTAGGCAGAAATGATATTGTCGCAGGTATAACATTCCATACTGATTCCATCCGGATCGATAAAATTGAGATTTTGGGTAATCACCTTTTTTCTACTGATTTGGTCCGTTCAAAACTGAATATTAATGAGGGAGACTATGTAAACCGTGATGAGCTGGAGACTGCTGTGCATAGTATATACGGCATGAACGGTTTTTACAAAGTGGATTACCGGCTTACGGAAATTGCAATCAATAGGTATGCACTACTCGTTAGGATCAAGGAAAAGCCCAGTACTTTATTGAGTACTTCTATACATTACGATGATCAGTTTTCAGCAGGGATCTTGTTGAATTTGACGGCAAGGGAGGTGATCGGACGGAACTCACGAACCATCCTTCTTGCAGATATTTCCGACAACCCGAAGTTCAGGGTGGACTATTACAAATACACGGGTACGAAAAAGAAATTTGCGTTCAATTTCCGGATGAATTTTCTAAAGCAGGAGCTTCCAAATTATATAGGGGGAAGAGAAGCCGATATTCAGATTGGTCGAAATTCCCGTATTGAAGCCCAGATGATTTCCACCAATTCGCTGAAGGAGTCATTCTCTATTGGAGGGATTTTTGATGCATCTACTTCAAAATTCAAATCATTTTCCGGTTCCTTTGATGATATCAAAAATGGCCGTCAGGCGTATTTTGGGAGCCGGTTTAAATATTACCGAAACTCACAAAACGACCGGAATTATCCTACAACAGGAGCAGAAGCTTTATTGGAGGGAACACTGCATGTTAAAAACTGGTTGGCAATTAATCTTCAATCAGGTGTGGATACCGTATCTTTTAACATAGGAGGGGAGAGTCTGTCTTTGCCTGTGAGTGTATTTAATTCCTACGTGAAGGAGTTAGTCCCGAATTCGTACTTCTCGGTCTACGCGAAGTATTCTAAATTTTTAAGGTTTAACTCCAAACTCCAGTTTCATCCGGATGTGGTGGCAGGTTTGACACTTTCTTCAGAAGATGATTCCAAGGTTTTCAATGAATTCTTGGTCGGCGGCTATCAGAACGTCCGGTTCAATGACACCCGGTTTTGGGGATTAAACTATGCGGAAGTTCAGACTCCCAATTTCGTAAAATTTGGTGCTGAATTACAATACATCCCATTCAAGAAAATATATGTAAGAGCAGGAGGGAATTTTTTGGGCTATAGCGGGCAGATTCCATTTACCGATCCGGACTTTTTTACAGAGATCAATCAACAGGCAAGTTACTTGGGGTATGGAATGGATATATCCTATCAGTCGATAGTGGGGCCCATTACCGCGGGATTTGGCGGGAATAACAAGGATCGGGTGCTGAGAGGCTATATCTCCATAGGATTTTCTTTTAACTATTCAGATCGGTAATCTATATTGCTTAAGGACTAGAGGCTGCTTTGATGAAAGAAAAGTATTATTGGGATACTACGACATTTATATATCATGGGACTATGATAAGTAAAATGTATTTTGCTTTATGTGTTTTGATTTTACTTGGATGTTCGAAGAAAATATCTTCAAATCAAGTTATTGGAAATTGGTGGTCAATTGAAGATGATTCAATCTACTTTGAGCTATATGTTAATGAGCATGAATGGGTAGTTAATCATGAGGATTATGGGCCATTTCCATATAAATATACTCTCTATTCTGATTCAATTTGTATTGGGGAGAAAAAGTGGGCTGTAGAAGCAACTGATACTAGTTTGGTGTTAAGTAACCAAGAGGAAAAATTTATATTGTATAAATTGTCTCTTAAGGAATCAATTTTTGAATCATGGAATGATAGCTTAGCCTTTGAGAATTTTCAAGAAGAATTTATCAGAAGGTATTTGCATATGCCTAGAAAACAGAGAAATTATATAGATGTAACCTTTTAAAGTCATACCATGTTTTTGCCGCCGTGGACTGTGTAATCACAGCCCCCTCTTGTCCTGCTAATGGTTAAGTTCTTAGGGACCTCGAAGATTTTGTTTTTTTACCGCATAGAAAACAGTAGCCACATAGTTTTGCTCCGCAGAAATGGAGAGGTCTTCATTCAGCTGTTTTGGACTTGTGAGGGCCGTTGGTGACACGGACGGCGGAGCGGGTGTAGCGGTGGCCTTCACCACAAAGTCATAAAGAAAACAAAGAAGAAGCACGTAAAGGGATTTTTGATTTTTTAACCGCATAGGAAACAATAGCCACATAGTTTTGCTCCGCAGAAATGGAGAAGTCTTTATGCTGCTGTTTTGGACTTGTGAGGGTCGTTGGTGACACGAACGGTGGTACGGGTGCAGCCATGATCTTCACCACAAAGTCATAAAGAAAGCAAAGAAGCACTTAAAGGGATTTTTGAAAGGATCGTCTGCCGTCGTGGTGTGTGTCATCACAGATCCCTCTCTCTTGCTGATAGTTAAGATCTGAAGACCTCCGAGATTTTTGTTTTTTGAACCACATAGGAAACAATAGCCACATAGTTTTGCTCCGCAGAAATGGAGTCGTCTTCATTCTGCTGTTTTGGACTTGTATGAGAGCGGGTGTAGCGATGGTCTTCACCACAAAGTCATAAAGAAAGCAAAGAAGCGCGTAAAGGAATTTTCGAAAGACCGTTTGCCGCCGTGGTCTGTGTCCTCACAGCCCCCTCTTCTCCTGCTAATGGTTAAGTTCTGATTGACTTCGATGATTTTTGGTTTTTTAACCGCATAGAAAACAGTAGCTACATAGTTTTGCTCCCCAGAAATGGAGTTGTCTTGATTCTGCTGTTTTGGACTTGTGTGAGCCGTTGGTGAGTTCCTTGGGAAGTCCTCAAATATAGTTAAGAGGTCGAGTTCACCTGTGGAAAAAACACTTCATCCCTAGGAATAAAAAATCCTTTGATACAGTTTGAGTTCCTGACACAGACTTGAATGTGGCTTTTTTCAAAAAGCCCTGCTCCTTCAAAAGCAGGTCCTCCTTCTGTAAAGACACCCCTGGTTGTGTCAAAGTTTCGAATGCTGCTATTCCCATTCTTTTCAATTTCCTTTTTCCAGTTTTCTAAAATCCTTTGATGCATATGTTCAATTACAGCGCAATCAAGGTTTCTCAAAAGCATATCTCTATTGGGGTCACTGGGGACGTCTTTGTTTTTGGGCAGTTCGTCCCCTAGAATTTCAGAAAGATCCTTAAAGGAAGTATAGTAATATTGAATTAAGTGAATGTATTTGGAATCTAAAAAATCACAACAATAACCCAAATGAATTACTGCCCCAAGAACAGATGGGTTTTTTATCTTGCCATTTTTCTTTTTTTCTTTTGCCCAAAGCAAGGCTCGTGCGTAATTATTCTCCCAAAAATACATTCCATTCCCTAGCCAGTCGTATGGGTTTTTCGAAATGAGTATTTCATTCGGATGATTAATCAATTTGTCTCTATCAGACTTCTCGCACCCATGAAATCCAATGATAAAATTAGGTCTTACATCATACATCTAGAAAAGTTAGTCAATCTTGTTGTTTTTTTCCTTTTGAAAAGTCTTTGAGTACTTTGTAATGTCTGTTGAATTCGCCCTTTTTAGTCACAATACCTGCGCGGTTCAAAGAAGCAATAGCTTCTTTTTTGGTCATGGTCTTTGCCGCTTCAACACTTTCTTTGGCAATCTCCATCAATTTCGCAAAATCCTTGTCACTCATAGCATCCTCCTTTTTCTTTATCAATCGAATTTAACAAAAACTGGTTCATTTTTTCATTTCCTGCAGATTTTTTCAAACCACCCTCTTCCCGTTCTTGGTATAGTATTCCACATACCTCACATTCGGAGGATAGGTCGCCAATCTTGCCAGTCCCAGCAGATGTGCATTTAGAAAAGCACTATCCTCCAGATACACTTAAGCGAGAGTCCGACCATAGCGATCATATTCCTGAACATCATATTCCGGCAGTACCTTCTTGCCCTTCAGCAGATTCTTCACATATTCAGAGGCTTCTTTCACACCGGGCTGCTCTTCCGTCAACCCTTCCCATCTCACTTCAGGGGTATCAACTCCAATTAGACGGGTATCCTCAGTCCTTCCTACACCCATCTTCACCCAAAAAGTATCTCCATCCACGAACTTATGAATCTTATATGGGCCATGTCGCTCCTGTGCTAAGAGTAAGGAGGTTGAGAATAAGAAAATGAAAACTAGAAGAAATTTCCCCATGACAAGCTTATATTGTAGATAATACGATGGGAAGACCTTTTACTTCGTGTCGCTTGCCCACCTGTGCTTATCCGCAGAGGCGGGGTTATTAAAGTTTTACTCCTTCAGGGTAACTTTTCAGAAAAACATCTACTGCAAAGAGGTTGGTTATGATCATCTGCCTTATCTAGTGCCAGTCTTCTGACTGCAGTTCCAAATTAGCTATAGCCGTTGGTGATGACACAAACGGCGGAGCGGGTGAAGCCATGATCTTCACCACAAAAGCCATAAAGAAAGCAAAGAAGCGCGTAAAGGAATTTTTGAAAGACCGTTTGCCGCCGTGGTCTACTTTATCACAGCCCCCTCTTCTCCTGCTAATGGTTAAGATCTGAGAGACTTCGAAGATGTTGGATTTTTTAACCGCATAGAAAACAGTAGCCACATAGTTTTGCTCCCCAGAAATGGAGAAGTCTTATTCAGCTGTTTTGGACTTGTGTGGGCCGTTGGTGACACGAACGGCGGAGTGGGTGTAGCGATGGTCTTCACCGCAAAGTCATAAAGAAAGCAAAGAAGCTAGTAAAGAAATTTTTGAAAGACCGTTTGCCGCTGTGGTCTGTGTCATCACAGACCGCTCTCTCCTGCTAATGGTTAAGTTCTGAGAGACCTCCGAGATTTTTGTTTTTTTAACCGCATAGAAAACAGTAGCCACATAGTTTTGCTCCCCAGAAATGGAGTGGTCTTTATTTTGCAGTTCCGAATTAGCTATAACTGTTTGTGATGACACGAACGGCGGCTATGAAAGTCAGTGATACTTTAAAAAAACCTTTTTTATTGTCTTTTTTAGCAAAAATTTATTTTTAGTAAAAAATACTAAAAATTTTTACATAAATTATTTGATTCAGCATAGGATTAAATTTACATCATCCTATTTATTTTTGGTATAAATCAAAGAAACAGGATAAAACTAACAATTGATAAAACAGAGGGAATTCCTTTATTTTTAAGTAGTTCATTTTCTTGATAAATACATGAAAATGTTTTTCAATATTCTTTAAAATGATTTTATAACAGAATAAAATTCCGTATATCTATTTTTTTCAAATAAAAAATACCATATATAGGGTATTTTTTGGAACTTCTGATTTTTGTTCTTTTGGGTTAATCCCAATTAAACCGTCTGCCATGGATACAAAACTTTTACTCAGATCGCTCCTTATTTTTCATTGCTTTTTCATTGGTTTTTTTACAACGACCCAAGCTCAGACACCTGTTCAGAGTCAGGTAAGTGAAAATTTCCCAAGACCAATTCAAAAATCCCCCAATGTTGCGGCAATTGAACGCTATGGAAACTATGATGTCAACTTATATACGGGATTGCCGAATATCTCAATACCCATTTATACGGTAGAGGCAGGTCCGATTAAAATTCCAATATCACTCAGTTACCACGCTTCCGGCATTAAATATACGGATCAGGCCAGCTGGGCGGGGTTAGGCTGGTCGGTTTTGGCGGGAGGACAGGTGACAAGACAAATTAAAAATATAACTGATGAGACATCTTTTTATTCAGGAGAGAATAATTACGATGTTGGAAATTATTGTACGGGGGATGTAGTTAAAGATAAGGCGAACTGGGCATATAAAAAGTTAAGTTTGTCCGGCAGTGACCGTGAAGCGGATATATTCTCTTATACCTTTCCCGGGAAAAGTGGCAAATTTTACCTCAGGCAGAAAGGCGAGGCTCCCTATCTTTTTCCCCAAAATCCTGTAAATATAGGATTTACCACAGGCTTGAACTATTTTGATATTACGGACGACGATGGGATAAGATACCGGTTCGGACAAAATTCATCCGGATCGAATTACACCGAAAACACAAGTTTTAATGGGGCAGGGGGAGTTTATGTGAGTGGCAGAACGGCATGGCATCTGACTGAAATTTTTGCTCCCAACTCCGATGACAAGGTGGAAATCACCTATAAGCCTTTAGGATCGCAGAATTTGGTGGATATAGAGCATAATGTTACAGTGATTGATCAATGTAATACCGACAATCCCAGTGCTCTCCCCTGCAGGAGTCAGGCATATATCCAGCAGAATATTAACATGTACTCATCTACCGGCAGTTATGGGATTGATGAAATCAGATACAAAACAGGGAAGGTAAAATTTGTAGCAAGCGACGAAAAAAGACAAGACCTTACTGAGCTCAATGGGCTTGAACGCATTGAAATATACGTGAAGACGGGCGATAAGACAGGCGATGGTTATACCCTGCTGAAATCCTACAGTTTTGTCCACAGCTATTTTACGGGAGGTTCCCGGTTGAAGCTCGATGAACTTATCGAAAAAGACGGGGCAAATACTGTGATCAACAAACAATCCTTTAGCTATCATACCAATTCGTTTTCATGGGATAAACCCGTTAATAGTACGGGGAGGGACTGGTTTGGTTTCTACAACGGGAAAGGAAATAACAGCAGTTTGATTCCCAAGCAGACAATCCAATTCTATCCCAATTCTGCCGCCGGGCTATCCTATATGGACATTGGCGGTGCCATCCGGGAAAGCGATACCACCTATCTGAAAGAAGGAATGCTCAAACGCATCACCCACCCCACACAGGGATTTACGGAGTTTGATTATGAGCCGCATAGCTATTTGGATGACTCGGAGGTGAAATACGGAGGCGGTTTGCGGATTAAGCGGATTACCGGTACAACGGGATCAGCCAACTACACCAAGGAGTACAAGTACGGTGAAAATGAATCAGGTGTGGGGATTAAGAATTTTACCCAAGGACTCTTCTTTTTTTACTCTGAATCACAATCCCGGAGCTCGTGCGGAACTAGCCCCTGTAGTCGAAGAGAGCGGGTAAGGATGTTTTATTCCAATTCTGCCATTGGCGTGGGCTATGATGAGAGCCCGGTAGTATATCAGAAGGTAAGTGAATATGAAAATGTGAATGGAAGCAATGGCAAAACCCTGTATGAGTTTGACAATAATTATTATAATCCTGATATGCTTATGATTGTGCCTTTTTCCAACAAAACCCATAGAAATTCCAATGCATGGACCAGGGGAAGGCTTACCAAAAAAACGGTGCAAAATTCAGCAGGCCAGAATGTTTCGGAGACTAGTATAGGATACACAATATTAAAAGCCGCAAATGAAGCGGTAAGCCAAGCTACGTATAAGTTCATAGACAATGGGTATGATCTACCGTTTACCTCAGCCTGCATAGATGACGCCGGATTGCCTGTAGACGGAAATACCTATCAGATTAGAAATTTGGAACAGCAAACAGGGATTTATCTGGAAAGCTCCCGTACCGAGTCGCTGATTTATCCGGAAGGTACCCATACTACCACCACGCTTAATACCTATGACACGGCATACCTCCAACTTACACAAAAGGAGGTCCATGCCAGTTCAAATCCCGAGGTTGTGGTAACCCGCTACCGGTATCCTTTTCAGTTGACAGATACGGCCACCACCTACACAGGGGACCCCAATATTCTTAAACAGCTCACGCTGAAGAATATCCTGAAGCCTATAGAACAATATACCCTAATACAGGATATAAACGGTGCAAATGCCAATGTAGTGGAAGGGCAGTTGACTTACTACAAAACCTCGGGAAGCTACCATGTTCCCGGTACTATGTATTTTATGGAACTTGCCTCTCCGCTCGCAGCAGCATCTTTTACCCCCATTTCGCTTTCCGGTACTTCTGCACTTACCAGGGATACACGCTATAAGCTGCGTCTGACTTTTTCCACTTATGATTCCCACGGCAATATCACATCGGTTACGAAGTCAAATTCGGCTCCGACTTCATTTATCTGGGGGTATGACGGAGCATACCCTATAGCCGAAGCTACAAATGCCACTGCCGGACAGATCGCCTATACCTCATTCGAAACCTCCGAGAAAGGCGGCTGGAATTATAGCGGACCGGAAACAGTGCTCCGCTGGGAGGAGGCCAGGACAGGTAGGAATGCCTACAATCTGTCAGACGGTGCCATTACCAGAACAGTCACCGGCGCATCGGCATCCAATAAGTTTAAGCTGAGCTTTTGGGCCAAGGTACCATCGGGAACCCAGACCTGGGTCCATCTGGGCGGCTGGGAATACCTCACCACCGCATGGCAGCTTATAGAGCGTGAAGTCACCTCTCCCTCACTTTCCATTTCCGGATCGGATATTCTGATCGATGAAATCAGAATCCAGCCTCTGGCAGCAGAAATGACTACCTATACCTATTTGCCGGGTGTGGGGCAATGGTCACAGCTGGATACCAAAAGTTTTGGGGTGTTCTATAAATACGACAGACTGGGCAGACTGGAAACCATACTGAACAACGACAAACATATTCTTTCGCATTATGAATACAACTACATCAAATAGGGAAATGGTGCTTTTTAGATCACTTTTCATTGTCGGGCTTCTTTGTTGGCTGACCCCTTCCGTTCTTTTGGCCCAGACAGAGGACAGGTCTGATCCGGCAATGCTATACGGTGTATGGTTGATGGATGCGGATGTGCAGATGCAAAAGTCCGTCATGGCAACGCGGAACAGTAAAAAACCGCTAAATGAAAAACAGGAGGGATACCGGTTGGAAAGCATAAAGTCTAGGGTGTATGTTTTTCATGAAAACGGCAATTTTGAGGCATCCTGGGTGTCGAGGGGCGGGACGAATATTGTCTCGGGGATATGGGAAATCAGTAAGGATGGAATCCTTCAGCTTACAACGGAGGACAACAAGACATCACTGGCCTATTCTATCAGTCAGAATAAAAACAGGCTCGTGCTGACTCCTGAAATTACGGGTCCCCAGTCACTTCATCTTAAAAGGATGGAGCTATGAGAAGCTGTTTTTTGTTTTTGATACTGTTTCTTGGTTGGGCATCCCCTGTATGTTCCCAGGTGATTACCCATGTACAAATTGACGGCCCCACTTCTGTCCCCGCAGGGGAGCAAGCCCAATTCCAGGTGAAATTTTTCAACAATTCCAGTCAGGTGGCTCCGGGAGCAGGGAGTTATTACTGGGAGGCCACCACCGCAACCTCTACGGGAGAAACTGTGAATGTTAATTACTTTACCTGGCCATCACCGGGTACCTATGTCATTAACTATGAGTATTCGGATTTAACCGGGGAGTTTTATGATTACCTGTTTGTCACGGTGACCGGAAGCGTAGGGGATCCCTGTCCCTCGGTAATACCGTCTGCTCCCGGAGTTACACTTTTGGCCAGCGGCCAGGTAACCCTAATGGCAAATCCCGCACCGGCCGGGTTTACTTACCAATGGTATGACAGCGATCAAACTACTTTATTGAAGAGTACGCAAGATTTTCCCACACCGGTTATAACTTCAAGTAAAACCTATTATGTGGCCTATCGCTATACAGCTACGGGCTGCATCACCTCCAAAATGCCGGTAAGGGTCAATCTGTATGCAGAAAATCTCAACTGGGTTCGGGAATACAGTGGAAGGGATACACTTACCCAAAACGCTGACATAAGAAGCACTTCACAGAAAGCTTCCTATAAATTCACTTCCTATTATGATGGCTTGGGAAGACCCAATCAACAGGTGGCAATCAAAGCATCAGCGGACGGTTCTGATATAATAGCTTCTGTAAGCTACGATGCCTTGGGAAGACAATACAGGGATTACCTCCCATTTCCGGACAATTCTACAAGCCTTGGACTTTTCCGCTCCACAGCTGAATCTATGCACAATACCTATTATACAGGCCGATTTGCGGATAGCAGGGGATATGCGGACAAGACTTTTGAAGCTTCACCGCTCAACAGGGTGAGAAAGCAGGGCGTTCCCGGCACTCCCTGGGTAGGGCATGAGATAGAATTGCTTGAAAAAGTAAATGCGGCAAATGATTCGGTGAGAATCTGGACAGTGAATTCATCGGGATTGCCGGTAAACTCGGGATTGTTTGCCGCGGGGACCCTGTCTAAGATGGAGACCCAAGACGAAGATGATCATAGGGTAATCGAGTATAAAGATAAACTGGGCAGACTTATCCTCAAAAAAGTACAAATAGGCAACACTCCCTCTACACACCACGACGGATGGCTCTGTACCTATTATGTGTATGATCTGATGGGGAGACTCCGGGTAGTCATGCCTCCAAAAGCCATCAGTTCGCTAAGATCTATAAACAACTGGGCAGGTTCTACCTTTGATACCAGACGATACGGGCTTTATTACCTGTATTCCTACGATGCCAGGGGAAGGCAGATTACCAAAAAGCTGCCGGGCAAAGCCCCCGAGGAAATGGTCTATGATCTTCAGGACAGACTGGTGGCCTCCAGAGACAGCCTGTTGATGGCCCAGGGGAAATGGCTTTTTGCAAAATACGATGCATTGGGTCGTCAGGTAATGACAGGCTTGGTGACGTACTCGGGAAACAGGACTACGTTACAGTCCCTGGTTAACACATTGGGTTCCAACAACGCGGTAATCAATGCCACTTCGGGTAAAACGGGAACCACCAATGCAGGCGGGTTTCCGAGAGCCTCTGACGGCAATGGGGAAGGCGATGTGCTGACCGTAAATTACTACGATAACTATGCGTTTAAAAAATCCACGCTTACCTATGTCAAACCTGACGGATATTACAACAACAGCCATAAAACCAAAGGCTTGCTGACAGGTACCTTGGTAAAAAATCTAGGGGATAACACCCGGTATGAAACGGCCATCTTCTACGATTGGTCGGGGAGGGTAAACCAGACCCTGTCAGAACATCATCTGGGAGGAACGGTCAGAAGCTCCGTCAAAAATGATTTTGAAAACAAACCGGTAGAGACCATCACCGAATATACTTCCCCTAGTACCTATACCATCACCGAAGGATATGTGTACAATGCAGCGGGAGCCTTGAGCCATATTTCCCATAAAATAAACTCCGGACCAACAGTCACCTTGGCCGCCCACAGCTATAATCAGTTGGGAGAACTCACTTCCAAAGTCTATCCCGAAGCAGCCGATGCAGTGACCGACTATACCTATAATATCAGGGGATGGCTGAAGAAAATCAATGATCCTCAGTCCAGCAATGCCACCTCGAAGGTATTTGCGCAGGAGCTTTTCTATGAATCGGGAGGAACCGCAGGTTATTGGAACGGGAATATCGGAAAGGCAGAATGGAGAGGTCAGGATGATGTCAAGCGGGTGTACAATTACACCTATGATCTCGCCAATAGAATCAAAACCGCCACATACACGGTACCGACTGCCACATCGGAAAATGGCAGATACAATCTGGGTAACATCAACTACGATGCGAATGGGAATATTACCACCATGCAACGGTCCAATCAGCGGACCACCTCCACATGGGGTGTGGTGGATAATTTATCCTATAGTTATATATCAAACGGCAATAGGCTAGGACAGGTAACGGATAGCGAACCTTCGACTGCCTACCTGGCAAAGGATTTTAAGGAGAGAAGCTCGGCTGTTTACGAATACGACCGAAACGGCAACCTGACCAAAAATCTTGACAAGGAGATCACTTCCATTACTTACAACCATTTAAATCTTCCCGCTACTATTACATTCAGTGGTACAAACAAGAAAATAGAGTATTGGTACGATACGGAGGGAATGAAGCTTCGGCAGGTCAATACGGATGGAAGCACTGTCAAGACCATAGACTACATCGGTGAACTTGTCTTCGAAAACAATTCAATAGCCTATCTTATCCATGAGGAAGGAAGAGCCAGTTACGAAAACTCGGCCTTTATGTATGAATTCTTTGTAAAAGATCACTTGGGGAATGTGCGCCAGGTAATCCGTGCTCCTATATCCGGAGGCAGAATAGCCACCATGGAACCTGAGAATGCAGCCGAAGAGGAAGAGTACTTCCAAAATATCAGTGAATCCCGACAGGGTGCAGGTGAGCATAACAAAACTCCCGGCGGCTATGCCACAGCTTGGCTGAATGCAGAGAGAAACCGTATTCTCGGTCCATCCAGATCACAGGAAATACAAAAAGGCGACAGTGTGGAGCTGGGGGTTTTTGGGAAATATGTGGATCCGAAGAAAATAAGACTGTCTCCTGCAAGTTTTGCGCGTACAGGTATGGATAAGAAGCTGATCAGTCAACTGACAGAATTCGGAGAAAACCTCAGTGCGGCGGGGCCTAATGAAATCGCCATAGCCAATGTGATCGCCTTGGTGATTACCAACCTGCAGCAGAAGCCCGTGCCGGAAGCCTACATGGGGTATGCATTGTATGATTCGGACTCTACTCTGTATGAGCAAGGGAAAGTGGTTTTATCCAAAAAAGCCAGAAACAGGCACGAGGAACTGATCAAAAAGATCGCTGTAACCAAGGATGGCTATATCGAGACATACCTTGTCAATGAGACTTCTGACGATGTATGGTTTGACCAATTCAGTATCATGAGCACTGGGCCGCTAATTGTGCAGGAAACGCACTATGATCCCTGGGGCGTGGAGCTTTCAGGTCTCGGCTACCAGTATGGGGGAATCAAGGTGAATCCTTATCTTTATAACGGAATGGAGGCAAACGGCCACCTGGGGGTAAATCTCTACGATTACGGAGCCAGACTCTATGACCCTGCTATCGGAAGATGGTTTGTGCTGGATCCGATGGCCGAAGATATGAGAAGGCATTCACCATATAACTATGCCTTCAACAATCCTATGCGGTTTATTGATCCGGATGGGATGGCCCCAAGATCCGTACGTACCGTGCAGGGCAGTCCTGAGCACAGTGGCAGTGAGGAGCCTACGCAAAATGAAGTGGCGACGGGGCAAGTGGGGCCGGATCAAGATTGTTGTAAAGGGGATCAAGTTGTTGAAGGAGGGACATTGCCGACGTTTACGGTATCAGCCCCTAGGGATTTTGGCGGAGTATTGGGTAGAGCGGCAGAGAACTGGTATGCCTCTGGGCAGAATTATAGCACTTTTGGAAGGAATTATGATACTGGTCCTCCAACCTCTTCAATTTGGTATCAGGACTTTAGAACTGCTGTAGGAGTTGGGTATGGATATATTAACACCTTGTTGCTTTTGCCTTTAGAGGGAGCTGGTTATGTAGATGATGTTGCTGCTGCAGTCCCTAAATTTAATAATACCATTGTTCGACTTAGCTCAAAAGTTGGAAGAAGTCCTGCTGGTAATAGAGTGTTTAATTTACAAGCACGATTTCCTAAACTTAATCTTAATCTAAGATTAGATAGGGGATTTCGAGCTCCTTTTCGAAATACAACATCAAATTACCTTGGTAAGGCTTACAATGGATTTAATACGCATATCAATATTCAAATTCCTGGAAAGTTTAATTATCACATCCCTTTGAATCCCTTAAAATGGAAATATTACAAGATTCCTTAAAAAAAATTACTAAAGAATATTTATCGCCTTTTGAACGAAAGGTATGGGGGGTCATGTCTTTTTTGCTCAGTAAGTTAATATATAATGAATTATCCAATGAAAGTTCAGTAGGGCAGACGTTCGGTATAGATGTTTTTTTAAAAAAAAAAGATAATGATTTTGTTTTATATATTTCCCTTACTGAAGATAGACTTTATATTAATTCAAAGTATTTTGATATATATGTGTACCCTGAGTATGAATCAACTATTGTAAAATTTCTATTAAGTGAAATTTTACAAGGGAACTATGTAATAGAGTTAGGATATGGGGGTGATGATGAACAAATTTACGGAAAGGTAAGATTTAAAATGAAAGAATTAGAGGGGTTTAATGAAGCTGATAGAGTTGGAGTTTTTACTAAAAAACCAAAGAAAAAGAAAATAGTTGGAGGGCTGAAATGGATTGGTGATCCGGATAAGGAGTTTGATTTAATATGAGTTACTGATTATGGGAAAATCTAGTGGAGATCTACGTTACGACTAAAACGATTAATGATTTTAAGTTTGGAGATGCAATAATGAGCAACAGTCGACTTATAAAATATTCAAACAGCTTTCCAGGATATTCAATACAAATAGTCAGACCTTTGTAGTAATGACAATAGATAAGACAGTAAAAAAGAAAGTCACTGAAGAATGGTTAAATGTATTTTGTCAATTTTCCGAATTCCACCAAAATAAGTTATACAAAGTTATTGAACCTTGTCTTGTTGGGATAGAGTTGATAAAATCTCCATTTACAGAGACTTACAGCCCATATTTTGTGATATATCCTCTTTGGAAAAAGGATGTGAAAGCAAACCTTGAATATCCCATTCTCTTAAAAGACTTTAAAAATGAAAAGGGTTTTCAACTGGATATATCCTTTGAAAATCATAGTGCTTTCTTTAAGGATGTGATAGAATGTGTGAAGTTGCAAATACCCTTAGCTCTAGATGGAAGTGTTTCCTTCACGAAACTAATGTCTGTTTTGGATGATTATTCAAAATCCCCGCCATTGAATGCTGCACCTAACTCTTATTTGCAAGCATTGCTTGAAGAAGCAAAGCTGAAAATTTCTTTATATATAGGTGCCCCTGAGGCACAAAATTTATTGGACCAAATAAGTAGGAAAAGCTGGGAGACAAACCATTTTAAAGCCTGCGGTGTTGAAGTAAGTCAATGGTTCCAAAGTTTGCAGGAAGTGATAACAAATAGATATAGTTTTTTACAACAAATAGAGGTAAACAAGCAAGATAAGAAAATAGCGAAGTTGCAGAGTTCAGTACTCACTGTATAACAGAACAATGCAGTCATTTTGCTAAATGGCTTTAAAAATTCAACAATTACGTAGCCAGACTCTATGATCATGCCATAGGAAGATGGTTTGTACTTGATCCGTTGTCCGAAGATATGAGAAGGCATTCACCATATAACTATGCCTTCAATAATCCGATGCGGTTTATTGATCCGGATGGCATGGCACCGAGATCCGTAAGTACTGTTCAGGGCAGTCCTACGCGTAGCGACAGTGAGGAGCCTACGCAAAATGAAGTGGCGAAGGGGCAAGTGGGACCGGAAAGAGAGGATGTTCTGGTTGATGTAGGCTATGGAACGGTCAGTTCTGGCATGTTGACTATGGGGGGTTGATTATGCCGGGGAATTTAGGACTGCAAAAAAGGGGGGCGAATGAACTAGGAAATGAGGGGGACCAAGAGCTCATGGATGTAACAGATAAATTTTACAAACAACTAAGTAAGACTGAAAAATTCTTTACAAGCGCTAAAGAAAAATTTGACAACACCGATTTTATAGTGCCTGGAAATAAGAAGGCTGAAAAATTAAAGTTTTTTGCTAAAATGGTAAAAACAAATGCACCATTTGATATTAAACAACCTGGCAAAGGTTTCAGTGCAGAAGAAATAGGCCGCCAAGCAATCTTTGAAGGAAAACAATACGACTTTGATGATTTTGGAAACATCAATTTTGGATATGCTGCAAAAGTATTTGGAATATCCTTAGGGGATGCTGTGAAGGCTGCAGGAATTTATCAAACTTTGTTCCAGGGGAATCCGGATTATAGAAATATGGAAGGGTTCTTTGATGCTACTAAGGACACTCGAAATATTAAGTTTGGCTACAATTTTATACCAAGATGGGAAAGATAGGATTTGGAGTTTTAGTAGTAATATGTTTTGGTGGTGTATGGCTCTATACTCAGTTTCAAGGCAATTCCGTGCGAAATGAAATAGTATTTGAGGATAACATCAAATCAGTAGCTGATTCATTGGCCAAGATGGATCAATTACTTCAGAAGTTTCCTACTCATACTACAATGGTCAACTACTTTATGGATAGAGAAGGTTATCTTTATTTAGGTGCTGAGAAGATTGCTCCATTGAAAGGAGCAATTAACAATCCAAAGGTTCGTGAGAATATATTTTTTGAGAATTTCACAGATGATGAGATAAATCAATTCTTTTATCTGATGGCCTATCTTCTCAAAAATAAAATTGATGCAGCAAATCTGGAAAAACCTATGGGAAGGTATCTCTTCAATTACAGAAGAACTGAGGAAAATAGATTTAATGACATGCGAGAAATTATGATTGTGGAAAACCCTCATGATACTTCGAGTCTTTATTTTAAAGAGACTTTCCAAATTTTGGATCAGGAATTCAACCTTGTGCTTTTTGCTCCAAAAAAGGCAGAAATTAGATAAATAAAAATGAATAGGAAGCCGTCGTCTTTCCTGAGAAGCATGTGTTGATGTAGAAGATATAAATTATCCGTAATGCATTTGCATCCTAGTTAAAAGTTAAAAAGGTTCTTTTTTTATATGCCAGAGTCCTGCCATATCGATCATAGAATAATCGGTTTTTACTTACCACTCTATCCGGTTTTTCTACACTCGATTCTAAACTCTGTGGAAACACCGCATTTCTTTCACTTTTTCTCCCATTTCTCCAAAAAATACCCTATACATAGTATGTTTTCCTATCATTTTTTTCCGTTTCTTGCTCAAGCCTTTGAGTTACTGAAAGCTAAAATTCTACCGCTGACTAGCGCCCTCTCTATTCAGGAGAGGGATGGGGCGAGGTAGAACAGCCAACTTTTATCATCCTTCCGGGCATAAATCCGGAGAATCTCTCAGCTAGTGGAAGCACTAGCTGAGAGAACACAATCTCACAATAGACTCCTCTCACAGGAGGAGGATGGGAGGAGGAAGGAAAGCCAATTGCAAATTGAGTTGGACACCAGGATGGAATTACAAATTCCACCCAGTCGCCACAAGCAATCAGGTTACACCCAGAGGGGGATATTTTGGAAGGCCAAATAACTGGGATATGAAAAATTATCCCATATTTCCTAATCAACATTCTAGTATGTTAGCATATCCACCTAAGTCTATTAATTTAAATGATAAGTGAGATAAAATTTGAAAAGGTGTGTTTTAAATCTAACCTATTTTGACTATGAAATTGAAGATACTGTATGGTTTAATTTTCACTATCATTTTATCTGGATGTGATTATTATGATGGGAGACTGGAGGTGGAAAATAAAAGTCCCCATGAGGTAGCAGTGGAAACGTTTTTAGATAGCGTACCAACATTGTCTGAACTAAACAAAACAGAATATTATATACAAAATAGTATTAAGCCTGATGAAAGTAAAAGGCTGATCGAAATGGGAAGTACAAGAGAATGGTCTTTCCGTATTAAAAAAACTAATAACAATCGCTTGAACCTATTTGTGTTTCAAATTGATTCATTAAAAATGTATGGTGTTGATTCCTTGATCTCTTTGGGAATTTATGATAGGTACATATTATCTGAAAAGTATCTGAATAATGAGAATTGGAAAGTGGTTGTAGAGTAACTAAGGTAATTCTTGAATTTGGGGGAACTGAATTACATCTAAAGGAAAGAAGGGGACTGATCTAGAGGTGTGATTTATAAGCCAACTATCTGAGATGTTATGTTCAAAAGAATTATTTGGGTCTTTTTGATTGGTTGACCGAATTTAAATTTCATATTCTTCAGGCCCAAGGTCATAATTAACGGATATTTTGGTAAGTTGATCGGAAATGAACTGGATAGAAATTACTATTTAGTTTATGGGAATTTGACCAAGGTCCTTATAAAGCAAAATAAACGAGATTCGACATTACTGGTTCTAAAGACCATCGTGCACAAAAAGGAGAATTATGCTGAGGGCTTGTCTTCTCAAGGCTTTATTTATGAAAAGTTGGAGAAATATGATTCTGCGGATATGAAGTACTGCCATGCGGTTCAGGCATATCCGCAATAATGCCAGGAAAGCAATAAAAGCATAACAGGGTTCGAAAAATATTAATATCAAGGTGACTCACCCTAAAAGAAATATAAATTGATGTTTTAGGGAGAGGTTGGATTGTACGTTGGGAGGGAATTCCAAAATCAATTTTCAAATTGACCAAGCCGAACGGCTATGCTGAAATGATTATGTGGTACGATAGAAGTAATAAAGGTGTTTCTAATTGACCTGATAATTAATATGAAGGGATTGTCTTATTTCCTAATAACTTGGTTTTCATTTCTTTATTCTTGTGATTTTGCTGCTGGAAGCTACCCGTATGCCGAAATTTATGAATTTGAAGTGTCTGAAAATAAGTTAATTGAAACTGCAAGCGAGTTTAAGGTTAATAATCCTGATTATATTGTGCCGGAGAACGTTGGACTATTTGATGGTAGAAGCCAGGATAAAACAGATCTATGGTATCACATTTGGTTTTATTATAAGGAAGAAAATAAAATCATTTATACATGGATTAGAGGGAATAAACTTGCTTTCGTATCGATTGGTGAAGGAGCAGAATTAGGGGGATGGAAGAGAATTAATAAAGACTTTAACCGTTCAGAAAATAAGGAAGAGAAGAAAAAATTTGAAAAACGGATTTTAAATAAATTGAAGGAAAGTATATGAAATTCCTCTTTTTTTAACCCCATAGAAAACAATAGCCACATAGTTTACTCCACAGAAATGGAGTTGTCTCATTCAGCTGTTTTGGAGTTTGTATGAGCTGTTCGTGATACAAACGGCGGCTATGAAAATGCCCCTAGCCCCCTTTGACAAGGACGATTTTGCATAGTAATGTATGTGCAGAAGGGGGAGTTGCGCTTATCTTCGGGCAAAAGAGCGTATTATCACTCTTGGATTTTCGGTTGTAGGGGTGAAAGCCTAGGCTCCGCCATGGAAGATAAGTTACAAATCTGCCATGCCAACGACATTGTTTCGTTTCTACGAGATTTAGATGTGAATCAAAATAAATTCTCTCCATTAGTATTTACTTGACCTTCTGTATTTATCACTTACACTACATATTTCAGAATTAGTAGCTAAGTTTAGTGTAAGGAGGGCGCCATGGAGGATATGCGGTTTTTGGGATGCGGTCGCAGCCGTGAAAAAAATCGGCTAGCTCGCGACTATGGAGCGAGATCCGCCGATTTTTAGGCGCAGACAAGTCTCAAAAATCAAATCGGTCCTCAATCTTTTGATATTCCTGATCGCTAGTCCGATTTGAAGTATAGCCTCGGGCAATGGCTTTTGGATACTTTTGGCCTCAAAAGTATCAGGGAAAATAGCCTCAAGTCATATAGGAAGGCAAAGAAATATCTGGTGCCTGCTGTTCTGGATTGGCTTAACTTTAACTAGTTTAGCACTGAAGCTCCGTAGCTCCCTAATAGGCGACATAAGCCCAAACCATGGTAAAAAGCATGTATGTGGATAGCAATTAATATAGAACCTGAAACAGTAAATACTGAACTGGCATTGATCTTTCAAAGGAAGTCCAATGTGATAACAGACCACTTTAATAAGTGGTTGAGGGATAAAAAAATTAGTTTCAGCGGTGTTCGTAAAATTTCAATTTCTCTCACGGATGTGCCTGGAATTGCGTTTTTATCAGGGCCAATCAAAGGACTTGATCCTGTAGCAACCGTAAGGAAAACATATGATTTTAATAAAGTATCAACTTTAAACGATGAAGATTTTTATCTGGAGATATTAAAGTTTATCAAAGAGTGCTTAACCGGGCTGGGATTGAAATTAGGATGGGGTTTGGAAGTCTTTGAGGGAATATATGATTCAATAATTGACTCTAAATTTAGCCATGTTTACTATAAGATTTCTTTGAAGTACTCCAAGAGTAAAATATTCAAAGCAGGTGTAAGAGTTGAAATTATAGAATCAGGTGCTCAGATTTCGATGGTATTCCAGAAAAACGAAATTGATGATTTTTTAGTGTTTCCCTTAATAAAAACGCATCCAAACAAGATATTTATTTCGCAAATTGTAGAAAAAGGAAAATGGCTTAATGATAACGAATTTCTGGTGACAAATACAAGTGGGGAAATTAACTTTCTGGGAAAAATCAAGGAAAAGGAATTGAAAGTATTTTTCACCCCTAAAATGAAATCAGAAAAGCAATTAATCGATGAGATGTTGTTTATGTCAGTTGGCACGGAAAGAGATCAAATAATAAAAATTGCAAAAGATAGATTCAATAATTTAGGTTCAATAATTTAGGATTAACTTATTGAATCTATTTAATATTGCAAATATAATTGATTTATAGTGTTTGAAGTTTTTAATATTTCAAAATTCTAGGTTTTTGAAGTGTGCCCCTCGCAGACCCCTCTTCTCCTGCTAATGGTTAAGGGGACTTCGATGATTTTGGTTTTTTTAACCACATAGAAAACAGTAGCCACATAGTTTTGCTCCGCAGAAATGGAGTGGTCTTCATTCTGCTGTTTTGGACTTGTATGAGCCGTTCGTGACACGAACGGCGGCTATGAGAAAGCAAAGAAGAAGCACGTTAAGGAATTTATGAAAAGGTGTTCGGATAAATCTAAAGAATAGAAAAATTTTAATTAAACTGAAATTATAGACCTGTCCCGGTTATTATGGAGGCAACGGCGAAATGATCGGAACCTCATTGGGGTGTGGAGTTATCGGGTTTGGGTTATCAGTATTAATAATACTTGGATGAACTAATATTTTGTATGAAAACAATAAAATTGACCATTTTGCTATTTTTAATTTTCTGTTGTGAAATTCTATATGCCAGTGATTGCTCAAAAATCTCAAAATTAGAAGCTTTTGAACAAGCTGATCTGGTTTTTATTGGTGTGGTTACTGAATCGAGTGAGTCTGAATTTGAAGTTAAAGTCATCGAGGTATTTAAAGGAAGTATTCAAGACACATTATTAGGAGTAGTCAATAATGAACTGTTGAGACCAAAAAAATGGACAACATGGTTATTTTACGCATCAACTATTGAGGGTGACAAAATCGCAGTAGGGCCTTGTAGTGGCTCTAAGAGTTTTGAGTTTCCCCATGGGTACAATGATGTCAATACCTTAATTCCTCTTTCTAAGACGATGTTCTCTTCACCGAATGACCTTGTGTTGTTAGAGCAGATTTTGAAAGATAAAGCAAGTAATGAGATGTATTTTGAAATATTAAGCTTACGGAATTACAAATTTAATGAACAGGTTTCTACTCTATCTGTAAAGCTTTCATCCATCGAAGAACGACTATTGAAAATGACAAATACGAGCATTCTATTGACGGTTCTAATTGGTTTGATTTTACTGATTCAATTATTTTGTATGAGTAAGCTTTTTACGAAAAAATAATCTACGTTAGATTTAGTAATGAAACAGCCTGCCGGATGGTTTTTTTAACGATGGCGTTAGTCTGAGTGCTGGGATTCTATCATTTTATTCACTTTCTTACGCTAGCCTTTTTATTTTTGAGAATGATGAACCTACTTCTTTTCCTTTAGCCCATTATGGAGCGGGATCAAGTGCCTTCTCTTCAATCCCTGCTCCGCAGTATCATGGGTTTCCCCATAGCGATGCGTATTGGGAGGAGGGATGTAGTGAAGCATTTTTGAAAGCCATGACAAATTTTACAAACTATGATTCACAAAACCATTAAAAAAATCCTTAGAAAACTTTTTCTATCCAACCCTCTATATCTCCAAAAGGTGAAGGAACTGATTCAAGAAATTGAACCAAGCAAAAGTGTTTTTCTTGAATACCCTGTAAATCTTAATCAAAGATATACGTTGGAAAAACCCCACTTGGGGTTAATGAAAATACTTGAGACCCGGGACAAAGAATATATATCTGACTTAGAAGGTTTTTTAAGCTTTAAGGATAGATTCCGTAATATTCCATTGAATGAATCATTGAGAAAATCTTCTAAAGAGCCTACTTGGATCAATGAATACATTCCAGGATTGGACCTTATCTCCCTGTATGGTTATGTGCTAAAATTTAACCCCAAACTGTATATGGAAGTTGGCTCAGGCAACTCTACCAAAATAGCCAAAAGGGCAATTGATGATTTTGGGCTCGCCACAAAAATCATTTCAATTGATCCTGCACCACGTGCTGAAATTAATGAGATTTGTGATCAAGTAATCAGAAAGCCCTTAGAGGAAGTTGACTTGTCTGTTTTTGATGATTTGGAAGAGGGGGACATCTTATTTATTGACAATTCCCATAGGGTATTTATGAATTCTGACGTAACCACGGTTTTTTTGGATGTTATCCCAAATCTTAAAAAAGGAGTTATTGTTCAGATCCATGATATTTTATTGCCCTTTGATTATCCCCAGAATTGGTCAAATAGATTTTATTCCGAACAATACATGCTTGCCAATTTGCTTTTGTATGGTCTGGATAAAATAGAGATTTTATTACCCTGTTTTTATGTAAGTCAAACAAAAGAGATTGCAGCTACGCTAAATCCGATCTGGGATGATGGATACTTTGCCGAGGTAGAGAAACATGGCGGATCTTTTTGGTTCAGGAAAATTTAAAAGATGTTTATCCGTAATATGACAGTAGTCTGAACCCCGATAAGTACGCGATATCGGGGTTCAGACTACTTTTTTTTTATTGAATGATGTTTTGATTTCCCCTTATTCGACAGGAGTTATAGGTTGGATACTGCCATCTTCCAGATGCGTTAATTCCGCAACTTTAATATTTCTCAGATGGGTTTTTCCTGAAAGCTGCGTGTCATGGTAATAGATAAACCATTTCCCCTTCACTTCCACGATAGAATGGTGATTTGTCCATCCCTCTACCGGATTCAGGACTACGCCTTGGTAAGTAAATGGACCATAGGGATTGTCCCCGGTAGCGTAAGCAATGAAGTGTGTGTCGCCTGTGGAATATGACAAATAATAAGTGCCCTTATATTTATGTATCCAGGCAGCTTCAAAAAACCTGCGGGCATTATCGCCATTTAAAATAGGGCTGCCATTTTCATCCAGAATCTTAATTTCCTTCGGACTCTCAGCAAACTGTAACATATCATCGCTCATTTTGGCAATGATAGGACCCAAGGCTGGCTGATCGTCTGCCGGAAGCCCATCCGTTGGAGCACTTCCTTTGTCTTCAAATTTATTGTTGCGGTATTTCTGCAGTTGCCCGCCCCAAATTCCTCCGAAGTACATGTAATACGTTCCGTCACTATCCCCGAAAACAGAGGGGTCAATGCTGTAACTTCCTTTAATAGGTTGTGGCTGAGCGGTAAATGGACCGATAGGGGAATCGCCGACTGCCACACCGATTTTGAAAATATCCTTTTCATCCTTGGCAGGGAAATAGAGGTAATATTTCCCGTCTTTTTCCGCTGCATCAGGTGCCCAAAGTTGTCTTTTTGCCCAAGGAATGTCTTCTGCGCCAAGTACTTTGCCGTGATCTGTAATCTCTCCGTCTGGAGAATCCATGGAGTAAACATGGTAATCCATCATATTGAAATGCGCTCCCAAGTCGTCCTGGGGAACATCCGATTCTACATCATGGGAGGGATAGATGTAGATTTTTCCCTCAAAAACATGTGCCGAAGGATCTGCGGTATAATGATCTGAAATCAGTGGCTGGGAAAGATACTTTGCCGTGCTGTCAGTTGCTGGGACTGTAGCGGTGCTCTCTGTTGTTTCTGTAGAATTGCCGCATGAAGCGAGCATTAAAAGGGCACAGCATGCCGGCAAATACGTCAATAGGTTTTTCATAAATAGGTTAGTTAGGTTAATTGAAATAAATATAGTTTGAATAGCTGGGTTTTGGGTAATAAAGTGTGGTTTTGTTGCCGGTTATATGGTTTTTATTTTAGAAATACCCATTTATGCCAATGATTTGCCTTTGGTGGATTTGATTGGCGGGATGTGGTCTAAAGTTCTATATTAGACCTCCGATAACCCAATCTAATCTATGAACAGAAGAAATTCCCTGAAAATCCTGGGCGGTGCTGCCGTGGGAATTGCAGGTCTGGCACTTGCGGAGTGGAAGTGGCAACTTCTTGGTGGCATTGACCATCAGGGCTTTTTCACTTCCAAAGAAGAAAAACTTATTTCTGCCATTGCGGATACGATCATCCCTGCAGGACTACCGCCCAAAACACCCACTCCGGATGCCAAACCGATAGGTGCCCTCAGCACAGGCACAGATGTCTACCTGATCAAAATTTTTGAGCATTGCTATGCTAAAGAAGATCAGGATAAAATCAAATCCCAACTGGCTGCTTTGGATGCTCATACAGGAAATGAACTAGGTAAAAGCTTTTATAAGCTCCCTCATAAAGAAAGGGAACAGTTCCTCCTAGAATTGGCAACTTCAGAAAATAAGGATGAGCGTGAGTTTTTTGAGGTAATGAAGTCGGAAACCATCGCAGGTTTCACCACAGTGAAAGAAGTCATGGTTGATTATAGAAACTACAAAGTAGCTCCGGGATACTACCATGGTTGCGCTGATATTCCCGCCCAAACCTAATTACGATGTTGCAAGATTCAAAAGAGAAAAGAACATATGACGCGATCGTCATAGGATCAGGAGCCAGCGGTGGCTGGGCTGCCAAAGAACTGACGGAAAAAGGGCTGAAAACACTGGTGCTTGAGCGCGGACGGATGGTCAAGCATGTTGAAGATTACCCTACAGCTTCCAAGGCTCCCTGGGAATTTGAATTTCGCGGTGCAATCCCCTTGGAGAAAAGATCAGGAATGGGCGGAGGACGATGGCTGAGGGAAGAGACTGCCCATTGGACCCTGGCTGATGACGAGCAACCTGTAATTCAGGAAAAACCATTTCGCTGGTTTCGTGGATATCATGTGGGAGGCAAGTCTTTACTTTGGGCACGGGCCACCCAGCGATGGAGTGATTTTGATTACGAAGGCCCGGTTCGGGACGGTTTTGCAGTGGATTGGCCGATTCGCTACAAAGATATAGAACCTTGGTATGCCTATGTGGAGAAATTCGCCGGAATTGCCGGTAACAGGGACGGACTGGCAGAGCTGCCCGATTCGGACGTGATGCCAGGATTTGAATTGAGTTGCATTGAGAACTATTATAAAGAACAACTGGCGTCTAATTTTGACAACCGATATTTGATTCAAGGTCGCTGTGCGCATCTGACAGATCCCCAGGAGATTCATCGGCAACAGGGAAGAAATAAATGCCAACATCAGGCCATGTGCAACCGAGGCTGTGTCTATGGAGGGTATTTCTCTTCAAATGCTTCCACTTTGCCCTGGGCGGAGAAGACGGGGAATCTTACTGTACGTCCTGACGCTGTGGTAGAATCCATTCTGTATGATGACGCCAAAGGCAAAGCCATAGGAGTGAGAATTATCGATAGAAATACAAAAGAAGCCATAGAGTTTTATGCCAAAATCATTTTTGTAAATGCTTCTACGATTGCTTCAAATGCCATTTTGCTCAATTCCAAATCTTCTACTTTTTCCGAAGGAATAGGAAATGAAAATGGCTTGATGGGCAAATTCCTGGCCTGCCATAATTACCGTGGCAAGGGCAGCGCGAGTTTTGAAGGATTCGCGGATAAATTCAATGACGGAAGAAATCCCGGTCATGCCTATGTGCCGAGATTTCGAAATGTATTCAAGCAAGACACTGATTTTCTTCGGGGCTATTCCATAGGGATGTCCGGAGGAAGAGCCTTGGGATCAGATACTAGTATGATCGGTGATCAGCTTCGTGATAATCTGCTCAATCAAAAATATGGGGTCTGGCACATGGCTGCCTGGATGCAGGGGGAAACAGTTCCCGTGGAGGAGAATCATATTCGCCTTAGTACCGATCAGGTGGATAAATATGGAATTCCCCAAATTATTCTTTCTGTAGAGTGGAAGGAAAACGATGACAAGATGACGGCTGATTTTGTGGAGCAGCAGACGCTGATGTATGAGAAAGCAGGTTTTACCAATATCAAAGTGGAAGATTCGCATGCTGATCCAGGATCGGATATTCATGAAATGGGCGGCGTGCGGATGGGACATGATCCCAAAACCTCACTTTTGAATAAGTATAACCAACTTCATGCATGCAAAAATGTCTTCGTCACGGATGGTGCCTGTATGACCAGTACCAGTACCCAGAATCCTACGCTGACCTTTATGGCTTTGACCGCACGGGCAGCAAATCATGCCGTGGAGGAACTTAACCGGCAGAATCTATAAGTCCAATTACTACAGTAGACAACCCCCAGTGAAAGTCAAATTTTCCAATCTTAAAATTTTCTAATCCTTTTGAAATGAAGAAATTAAATATTCTAATACTTGCCGCTTTTGTGATCGGTATGCTTCCTGTCACAACTTTTGCGCAGAAAAAAGGTGATCCTCTGATGCAAGCTCCTCTTGGGGTTCAGTCCTACTCATTCCGAAATCACTGGGCAAACGGTGTGGAATCCACGCTTGATATTATTCAGGAAATGGGGTTTGAAGAGTTGGAAGGCGGAGCACCCAGAGGTATGAGTGCAGAAGAATTTATTAAACTCTGTTCGGATAGGGGAATCAGTGTCCCATCTACGGGGACAGGTTTTGAGCAGCTGGAAGCTGACCCTCAAAAGGTAGCAGATCAGGTGAAAGCATTGGGGGCAAAGTACCTGATGGTGGCCTGGCTTCCCCATGATGGTGACTTTACCAAGGAGAACGCAGATCGGGCGATTAAAGCATTCAACGAAAGCGGAAAAGTGTTGGCGGAAAACGGGATCACATTTATGTATCATGTGCATGGCTATGAATTTCAACCCTACGAAAAAGGAACTTTATTTGACTATATCGTAATGAATACAGACCCCAAGTATGTTTCCTTCCAGATGGATGTGATGTGGACGCATTTCGGTGGAGCGGATCCTGTTGGCCTATTGAAAAAATATGGTAAAAGATGGGTTTCATTGCATCTGAAGGACTTCCGAAAAGGTGCTCCAAAGAACATGACAGGACATACCGGTCCTGAAAACGATGTGGTGTTGGGAACAGGCGAACTGGATATTCCGGGTATTCTGCGTGAGGCCAATAAGATCGGTATTAAGCACATGTTTATCGAAGATGAAAGCGAGGAAGAGCTGGTGAATCTCCCTAAAAGCATAGCCTACCTGAAAAGTTTGACGTATTGATGCAGAATTGCATTTAATTCCTGTAATTCTAAATCAATTCAATTGGTTTTGTCGATATTTGATCCCAAGCTTTTAGGTGCTATTCTTTTATTTTCACTATGGCAAAAGATAAACCAAGACTTACACGATTGACAGCAATCATCACCCAATTGCAATCAAAGCAAATCGTATCGGCAAAGGATATTGCTGTAAAACACAGGGTAAGTATCCGAACGGTTTATCGGGACATTAGAACATTGGAGCAGTCGGGAATTCCCATTGTGACTGAGGAAGGAAAAGGATATTCGATAATGGAAGGGTATAAACTTCCACCGGTAATGTTTACCGAAGAAGAAGCCAGTGCCCTCATCACAGCGGAACATTTGATTTTGAAGAACAAGGACCGATCATTGGCTGAACACTATCAAAATGCCATTACAAAAATCAAATCTGTACTTCAGCTTACCCAAAAAGCCAAAACGGAAATCCTTGCCCAACGAATCCAGGTAAGGAGCAATCAAAGCAACGAGAAAACCAGCAATTACCTAATTGAACTTCAGTCCTGCATTGCAAACTTTCGGGTAATTCATGTGGACTATCTTTCTTTGGACAAGCAACATACAAAAAGGGAGATAGAACCCTTTGCCTTATACACGACCCAAGACAATTGGGTTTTGATTGCCTTTTGCCGCAAACGCAATGACTTTAGGGCATTCCGATTGGATTGTATTCAGCGACTTTCGCAGACACAGGTGCATTTCGAACCTCACAAAATGACCTTGGAGCAATATTTGGAAGAATGCCGAAAAAAGTCAAGTAGGCCTGACATACCTATGTCACAAGGGGAGTCTAGCTTTGCATCAAATTAGATAGTTGAAATTATGCAAAAAGTGAAGATTGAACCGTTTAAGTTGATCGGTATTGCCATTAGGACTACAAATGAAGGGCAGAAAGCCGATAGGGAAATTGCCGGATTGTGGCAGCGCTTTATGGGAGAGGGCATTTTGGAGAAAATTCCCAACAAGGTAGATTATACCATCTATTCCCTGTACACCGACTACGAAGGAGACCATACGAAACCGTATACTGCTATGCTCGGCTGTAAAGTGGGAAGCCTCGATGAAATCCCCGAAGGGATGGTGGGAAAATCTTTTGATGGAGGGACCTACATAAAAACTTCTGCGAAAGGAGATTTGATGAAAGGACTAATTGTAACTCATTGGACCAAAATCTGGGAAATGGATTTAAGCAGGCTTTACACGGCAGATTTTGAAGCCTACGGAGAGAAGGCCCAAGATCCGTCTGATGCAGAAGTGGATTTTTTTGTGGCTGTAGAAGAATAGATTATGGGGAAGCTAGTACTGAAAACAAATCCTAAAGTCAATGAGGTATTTGCGAACTATCCTGATTCAGTTCGGGATAAAATGCAATTCTTAAAAGAGCTGGTGATAGAGACAGCGGAGGAAACAGAAGGTATTAGTGAGATGGAAGTTACATTGAAATGGGGCGAGCCCAGTTTTGTGACTAAAAACGGAAGTACATTGAGAATGGATTGGAAAGAAAGATCACCCGATCAGTATGCGATGTACTTCCAATGTACAAGTAGACTAGTCCATACGTTTAGATTGGTTTTCGACCGCAAATTCCACTTTGAAGGAAATAGGGCAATTGTGTTTCAGCTAAACCAAAAAATCCCGGTCATGGAATTGAAAGAATGCATAAAAGCATCGTTGAGTTACCACAAGGTAAAGCACCTGATCACCTTGGGGATTTGATCTACTGGGTAGTTTACTTTTTGCGGGTATTGAGGAGAGACTAAATAGAATGCGTGCATTTCAGTCTCCACTGGCCAGAGTTTTTTAGACTGGGGGCTCTTGAGTATAGAGGGGGGATTGTTCAATGTAATATGCATAGTTTTTAAGGCTTAAGGCTGCCCTTCGTTTCCCGTGTGACGGCTATTGATTTCTGGATGACGTGTATCGGAATCATGGTGAGCCTGACTCCACAACAGCCTTTTCAGTAGCTGATAAAGCTACTACGTCATTGTGGAATCCAAATTTCGGAAGTTTACCTGAATTGATTTTTAGTATAAGAGTATGGGAAAGTGAGATTCGGATGATGATCGCTTCCATGCTACGCAAGGTTATAAATCCCTATCGTATTATTTAACCAGAAGCAGGGATTAAGATTCGCAGTAGATTTTCTAATGCGTAATTCGGGATTATCAGCTTATAAGACTACGTGGAATTCTGTCGTCAAAACTAATAAGTTCTGTAGTTAGGGGGAGTAATTTTTTGGAAATAAAAAACCTTAATCCTTTGTTAATAAGCGTTAAACGTTTAAGTTTAAATGTTTAAACATATGAACATTTAACCTAAATCAAAATCCATGAAAAAATCTTTATTTATTAGCAAAAAGCATGAGTTACGGCTGCAGCCCAAAATTCTGCACCTCACACTCATGCTTTTTTTATTGGTTCAGATTGTGGGTTTTGCCCAATCACAGAGCAAAACCTATTCTGGGGTTGTCTATGACAATTCGACAAAAGAAACACTGCCGGGAGTCAATATTCTTGTCAAAGGGACTACACAGGGTGTGGTTACTGATATTGATGGGAGGTTTACGATTGCTGTCACTACACCGGATCCGGTATTGGTATTCAGTTTTATTGGTATGAAATCGTTAGAATATCCTTTGGGAGCACAGACAGAACTGGAGATTAATCTGGATCCTACTGCGGATAGTCTTGAAGAAGTGGTAGTGGTAGGGTATGGTACACAGAAAAAATCTGACCTTACCGGTTCTGTGGGTATGGTAAGCGGTGATGAACTGTTAAACGCGCCTATTGTAAATGCATTGCAGGGTTTGAAGGGGAAAGTAGCCGGTGTAAACGTGTTTTTGAATTCAGGATCTCCCTCATCCAGCCCAAGAGTGTTGATTAGGGGATTGGGCACGATCAACTCTTCTTCCCAGCCTTTGTATGTAGTTGATGGTGTAGTGATGGAGAATATCGAATTTCTAAATCCAAACGATATTCAAAGCATGGAAGTGTTGAAAGACGCATCTTCCACAGCAATATATGGTGCCAGGGGAGCAAATGGTGTCGTAATGGTGAGCACCAAACGGGGGGCTCAGAACACGGGGGTGACGGTAGGTTATGACGGTTTTTTTAGTGTAGGTGTACTTCCGAAAAAGCTTGATGTGTTGAATGCCGATGAATTTATGGAAGTACTGGAGACGGGTTTTGCAAATCATAGTAAATACCGTCCCGATTCCCCAATTCCTGCGTTCACCAGGAACGATCCCAATTTGTTTGATGCAAATGGAAATCCGCTTTATGATACTGATTGGCAGGAGGAAGCGACAAGAACAGCCTTGTCCCAAAACCATCAGTTATCATTCCAGTCAAAAGCGGAAAAATCCTCTTTTGGTGCTTTTGTGAATTATTCGGATCTGCAGGGGATCATGCTGAACAATTACCTGAAGCGGGTAAACGGAAAGTTCGCTTTTGACGCAAATCCTAAAAAGTGGTTCTCAGTAGGGCTAAATTTATTGGCAAACAATACCACCGAAAATGTCTTTGAAGAAAGCGGAGGGCATCAGATGCCAAGAAGATCCATGATCGAAATGCCGGCAATTTTTCCCGTCAAATTTCCTGACGGAACCTGGAGCAATTCAGGAATGGTGTCGGATCCTTATGGACTTGAGGCAATTCCAAATCCTGTTCATGTGTTGACTACCCAAGACCGGTTGAGAAAAAGAACGAAGCTGTTCGGCAATGTCTATACTACATTTCATATTCTCCCGGGACTGGATCTCCGTACGCAACTGGGCTTTGACAAAAACGACTACAACGAACAAATATACAGTCCTACCGATCTGATCAATATTTCTTCACCCAATGGATCTGCTTATTTGGGAAACAGTAGGACTTTGTATTGGCAGCAGGAAAATTACCTGACTTACAATAAGGAATTTGGTGACCACTCTATTAATGCCATGGCGGGTCTCAGCTGGCAGAAAAGAACATCTGAGTTTTTCAATATAAGTGCTACAGGATTTTCTGATGATACATTTAGGTTTAACAGAATGCAGTCTGCAAGTCAGCCGGGCACACCCAATTCAGGCTATGACGAGTGGAGTATGAATTCCTATTTCGTCCGTGGAAATTATAATTACAAAAGCAAATATCTCGTGACTTTCACGGGGAGAGTTGATGGGTCGTCACGATTTGGGGACAATAATAAGTACGGTATGTTCCCTTCAGTGGGAGTCGGTTATGTGCTGTCCAATGAGCCTTTTATGCAGAATATGGCCAGTATCAATGAATTGAAGATCCGATCCAGTTTTGGTGTTACAGGAAATACCGAGATACCTACTTACCAGTCTTTGGGGACAATATCCACGGGTACTACACTGATCAATGGAACCAGAGCACCTATTAGCTATGTGAACCGTCTTCCAAATCCGGATTTGGAATGGGAGAAAACGCGACAATTTGATGTGGGATTTGACTTGGCTTTATTGGATAGAGCATTGGTTTTTAGCTTTGACTATTATCACAAACTAACCACAGACTTACTTCTGGATAGACCTGTGCCGTCTTCTACAGGATTTTCCGCAGTGAGGGACAATATAGGTTCGGTTTCCAATCAGGGAATAGAATTTTTGGTGAAGGCGCATCCCATTACCACCTCGGATTTCAGTTGGGAGACCAATCTGAATTTCTCTTACAACCAAAATAAAATTGAAAAATTGGGTGAGAATAATGAGGATATCTTCCCTGGTCCAAATTGGGTATCAGGCAGCCAGACAATTCTACGTGTAGGAGAATCTTTGAGTTCCTTTTGGGGCTATGAAAGATTGGGGACATGGGGCACTGACGAAGCTGCTGCGGCAGCTGAAGTAGGAGCTATACCCGGCGAAGCCAAAAGAAGTGCTGAGCGTAAGATTATCGGAAATGGATTGCCTGACTGGACGGGAAGTTTTATCAATAACTTCTACTACAAAAACTTCGACTTGATTCTGGACATCCAATTTGTTGCAGGTGTAGACATATTGCAACAATATTTCCACTCCACGCAGGATAGAACAGGATATTCCAGTGGGTTAAAAGATGTGCTTTATGATGCATGGACTGAAACCAACCAAAATACGATGGTGCAGCAGATCAGAAACGGTCCTTACTCAGGCCAAAACAGTGAAGTGGACAGCCATTGGGTAGCTGATGGATCCTACATCAGAGGCAATTTGATTTCTCTTGGGTATTCGTTCAACCAAACACTACTTGATAGGACAGGATTGAACAAAATGAGAATATATGCCAGTGTTCAAAATGCCTTTTTGATCCACTCTGATGATTTCAAAGGATATGACCCGGAAGCTTCTTCTTGGGAAGGAAACCAATGGGGGCAGAATATTTTCTTCTTCCAATATCCCCGTCCCAGAACATTCACTGTAGGACTTAGTCTGCAATTTTAATCCTCAACTCAAATGAAAAAGTTAACTATATTATACATAGGGGTCTTGTTGTTGGCCTCAGCCTGTGATGGGTTTTTGGAAGAAAAGCCAAAAGATGAAGTTGCTTCAACCCAATATTTTACCCGTCCTGAGCATGCACGCGATGCTGTGAATGCACTTTATAGAACCGGTGCTATGCAATTTTTCCAAGCAAATGGATCCTACTCGGGAGCAAGGATAATGTTTGGTCCTTACCTTTCGGGCTTTGTGGACAATGAATACAAAGGCCAGGAAGTCCATGTACAAAGGGGACAGAATATGACCCATGATGGGCTTAACCTTTCTGACTATTTTAATTCGATGTGGTCGGACATGTATAGAGGGATTTCCAGAGCCAACAATGCAATCAAATACATTCCGGAAACCACAGGGATAAGTGAGACGCAGACGACTCAGTATATGGCTGAGGCGAAGTTTTTTCGAGCTTTCAACTATTATTATCTGGTAAGAATGTTCGGAGCAGTGCCTCTGATCACTGAGCCCTACGAAAGCTTGGAAAATCTATTCCTGGAAAGAACTCCGGCAAGCCAAGTATATGCGCTTATAATTGAAGATCTCGAATCCGCAATAGCCAGTGGTGGACTGTCCGATATGAGTATGGTCAATAACAGCAGCAGAATAACGAAAACCGTTGCCCAGACTGTCTTGGCCGAAGCGTATCTGACTATGAGTGGTGCAGCAATAGGAGAGGATAATTATGCAAAGTCTGCCCAGGCAGTTCGTGAGATTGTCAACTCCGGCAATTATGCCCTAGTGCAGCATACAAGGAATGGTGCGGGAGAGATTATTGAAAACGGTTCGGCTTATAACAAAATCAAAGACAGGGATCAGGTGCCGGGTGAATTCATTTATTATTATGAATATGAAATCGGGATTGTCAATAATATTTACCCTAGTTGGAGTTATCCTTCCATTGTGTCTCCATTGCTTGCTTACGCCATTGCCAATAATGCATATGCACCTACTCAGCCGTTAATAGCTTCTTACCACCCCGATGAGGATCTGAGGATCCAAGAAAAGCAATATTTCCACTCCTCTATTGAACTGAATGGGGAAATCATACAATTTCAGCGTGCACCGTTTATGTGGGAGGATCAGGAAGCTGCCTATGAGACAGCTCTTTCGGATAAAGATATGCCGATGTACACCTACGCCAATGTTTTACTGATAGGAGCCGAGTCAATTGCCAAGTCTGAAGGGGTAACTGCTGAAGCTGTAGATTATCTGGCGCAAATACGGGAGAGAGCGCTGTGGAAAAAATCCCCGGCGGAGATCAGAAATGAGCTGTCAGGTCTTTCTGCCGAACAGTTTGTGCAAGAGGTTTGGAAAGAACGGGTACGGGAATTGGTTTTTGAATTTCCCATCTGGTTTGACGTAATGAGGACCGGGAAATTTCCAAAACCGCTTAACAACGGCACAGGAGATATTGATTTTGTAGATGCTGTGGGCGCTACCAATTTCTTCAACGGCTCAATTAAACAACAAAACATGCTATTTCCAATTCCTGAGCAGGAGTTACAGAGAAATCCATCTCTGACTCAAAATCCAGGTTACGCAAATTAATTTAATTATTACCTAGGGACGGGATTTGTACCCGTCCCTATTTTCAGGCAGTTCCCTTAAAAGAGAAGTGCAGGCTACTGTTTTGCACTTTGTATTACCAAAAATTATGAACAGATTAAGTAATCAGCCTCAAGTTCCAATAGAAAAGAGCAAACAGGATTCAGACTCCTATGATATATTTCCTGCTTTCGAATTGGGACCGGCAAAAATCCACAACAGTTATGAAAGTCTATTTGAAAAACTTGAATCCGCAGACAAAATTATTTTAGACGGATATGTGGGCGTTGACTGGAGCGAGATTTCAACGGAAATTTCCTCCTATTTCGAAAAAAGAAATAGAGCGTTCGTTTTGATCAATTGTGCCGATTATTACAAATCCCCTACTGAAATCCAAGAGCTCACCGCTCCTTATCTTGGAGGTGATGATCCGGTCTTTGGGAAGAAAACTGATCTTGAACTAAGCGGATATTTCATTTCTTCTTTTTCTACTGCAATTGATCAGCCTGAGGATCTGACCATCATCGTATATGGTTGCGGTGCATCTTTAAGCGGAATAAATGGGGTTTTGGTGTATTTTGATTTGCCAAAGAATGAACTTCAGTACAGAATGCGGGCAGGATCGGTGACTAATCTGGCCACTGAAGAAGTCAAAGGCTCCAAACAAACCTACAAGCATTTTTTCTTTGTGGATTGGGTGATCTGCAACAAAGAGAAGAAGAGGTTATTGTCCCAAGTGGATTTCATCGTAGATCAGCAAAGATCAAATAGTCCTACTTGGATGAGTGGAGATGTATTCAGGGCGGGATTGGATGCGATGTCTGAATCTTATTTTCGCGTGAGACCTTGGTTTGAACCCGGCATCTGGGGAGGGCAGTGGTTGTCGAAGAATATCCCGGATTTGCCTCAAAACGAGCCAAATTATGCATGGTCTTTTGAAATGATAGTCCCGGAAAACGGGCTGATTTTTTCTTCCGAAGGAACCTTGTTGGAAGTTTCTTTTGATTGGCTGATGTATAAGGCTGGAGAGAAAGTGCTGGGCAAAGCATACAATCGGTTTGGGGATGATTTCCCGATCAGATTTGATTTTCTTGACACCTTTGACGGGGATAATCTATCCGTGCAGTGCCACCCTACTCCTGCATATGCAAGAGAGCATTTTGGAGAGAAATTCACCCAGGATGAAACGTACTACATTATGGATACCACTCCTGAATCCCATGTTTATCTGGGATTTCAGGAAGATATCGACCCTGAAGAGTTTAGGGAGGAGTTGGAAAAATCGATTGCTGCCAAATCAACAATCGATGTGGAAAAATTTGTCCAAAAGCTTCCTTCAGAAAAGCATGGATTGTATTTGATTCCAAATGGGACTATCCATTGTAGCGGAACAGATAATCTGGTGTTGGAAATCAGTGCTACTCCCTACATCTATACCTTTAAAATCTACGATTGGCAACGATTGGATCTGAACGGAGAACCCAGACCGCTTAACGTAGACCGTGCGTTTGAGAATCTTGATTTTTCCAGAAAAGGACAGGTGGTGCAAAATACCTTGATCTCAAAGCCTGAGGTGCTTGAGACAGGAGAGGACTGGGAGAAAATCATCCTTCCAACGCACCCGGATCATTTTTACGAGGTGATGCGCTATGAATTTGATTCTGAAATCACCATAACTACCGATGGGCAGTGTCATCTATTGATGCTGGTGGAGGGAGAAAGCTTGGCTCTGAATACTTCTTCTGCCAGGGATCTCAAATTTCATTTTGCAGAAACTTTTGCCATTCCGGCAGCTACCGGTAGTTACACGCTGAAAAATCTGGGATCCACACGGGCAAAAGTTGTGATTTCCCATGTCAAAGATTCAGCCTGCTAACGTCAAAGTCATAAAAGAACTTACTACTATGAAGAATAGAATTAATTATATACTGAAAAGCCTCAAATCAAGAACCTTGCTTTTGGTTTTTCTGCTCTTGACGGCAGTATTTCCAACTGCATCGGCACAGGACTCCGAGCTGTTTAGTCTCGGAGCCGAAACCGACTCAGGAGAGGGTTTCTCCCTGTATCCTGATAAGTACACAGAGTTTATAGCACATGATTTTGGTTTTGAGGATAGAATGTTTTGGATTGGTAGAGACGATATCCAAGCTGACTTCCCCTATGTGCTTCCGGGACCAAAAAATGGCTGGGGAGGCACCGGCCATACGGCAGGCATACGTTCGCATTTCCTGAATTTGGGTTTTGTTTTGGATAAAGCGACAGGAGCTAGTGGTAAGCTGAAGATAGATCTTGTGGATACAGATTCATTGCATGCGCCACACTTGAAAGTCTTGGTGAACGGGGAGGATTTTCAGTTTAACCTGAAGAAAGGTTCCGGATTGGTATTGGAAAAAGGTGAAGGAACTCCGGATTCCGGACAGCTCATCGAAATCCCCCTGGCTGAAGGAATTCTTAAAAATGGACTAAACCGCATTTCCATTACCATTTTGGATGGAGGTTGGATCGCATTTGACCGCATCTCTTTGGCAACCACTCTTTCTCCTGATCTGATAAAGCCTCAAGACGCTGTCTTAGGTGAGGTCACTGCTGCCACTTATCAATTGGAAGATTCAGGAACTATTGTTCAGCCCTTATTGGTAGAAATCTTTCACTTGGATGAGAATCCCGAATTGACGGTAAAGCTCGATGGGAAAGAGATTCTAACCCAAAAACTGGAAGAGGGAAAGTACCTGTTGGAAGCGGGAATGCCGGGGGTGTCCCAGCCTACAAACAGCACTTATGAGATTCTGCTTGACGGAAAATCGGTAAAACATGGAGAAATCACCAGATCCCCCCAGCCCATGCACGGGCTGAGCGGTTATGTAAATACGCTTTTGGGTACTGCACATTCCAGATGGATGATTGCTCCCGGACCATGGATGCCTTTTGGAATGGTAAAATTGAGTCCTGATAATCAGAATTCGGGATGGCAGGCAGGTTATGATCCTAATTTTGAATCCATAGGGACATTCAGCCATATTCATGAGTGGACGATGACCGGACTGGGCACATTCCCTACCGCAGGGGAGCTGGTTTGGACTACTGTAGGAGATCAAAGTGACGTGGATTCAGGCTATCGTTCTACAATCGACAAGAGCTCTGAATATGCAGGTATAGGGCTTTACAAAGTGCATTTGACAGACACGGATATTTGGGCTTCTTTGACTGCCACTGACAGGGCAAGTTTTCAAAAGTATGAGTTCGGACAGGGAGAAAGGGGGAGAATAATGGTCGACCTGTCGATTCCCACAGAATATGGTTATCAGATAGAATCCTGTGAGATCACCAGGGTATCACCTACCAGGATCGAAGGGAAAAGCCACCAATTGACTCCCAATGCCTGGTCCAAAGGAGTCGGGCAGGATTACATTGTTCATTTTGTGATTGAGTTTGATCAGCCTATTGCTGAGTTTGGCCATTGGGTAGATGGGCGGATAGTTAAGGGTGAAAATTTATTTGCTACTGATCCAAAGAGTGCGGGGGCATTTGTGGAGTTTGATATCCTCCAAAACAAAACCGTACAGATGCGTACCGGGATTTCTTATGTGAGCATAGAAAATGCCGCAGAGAATCTTTCGGTAGAAATCTCCAATCCCTTCGGCTGGGACTTTGATGCGGTGGTAGCCAATCAACAAACGGTATGGAACGGGCTGCTTGACAGGGTGAAAGTTTCGAGCAATGATGCAAGGGAAAAGGAGCGTTTCTATACGAATATGTACCGTGCGCTTGCCAGCAGAAATACGTTTTCGGATGTAGACGGAAGGTGGAGGGATGCTGACGAAAACATACAGCAATTTGAAGATCCCAATGACCTGGCCTTGGGATGTGATGCCTTCTGGAATACGTTTTGGAACCTGAACCAGTTTTGGAATCTGGTGACACCCGAATGGTCCAATAAATGGGTGAGATCCCAGCTTGCCATGTATGACAATGCCGGCTGGCTCGCTAAAGGCCCTGCGGGTATGGAGTATATTCCTGTGATGGTGGCCGAGCATGAGATCGCATTGATCGTAGGAGCATACCAGATGGGGATCCGGGATTTTGATGTGGAGAAAGCCTTTGAAGCGGTGGTGAAAATGCAGACCACCGAAGCAACTGAAGTAGGTGGGGGATTTGCGGGTAATAGAGACTTGCTGACGTATTTGGAACATCACTACGTGCCTTATGATCAGGGACGTTTTTCCAATTCCCTGGAATACAGTTTTGACGATTGGACAGTGGGGCAGTTTGCCAAATCGCTGGGAAAAACTGCTGAGTACGAACAATTCAATGAACGGGGTAGCTGGTGGAAAAATGTGATAGATCCATCCACAGGCTATGCCAGAATGAAGGACTCCGAAGGTAAGTGGTTGGAGGATTTTGATCCGTTTACTTCCGGCGCAAACCATCACTACGTAGAAGGAAATGCATGGCAACTTTCATTTTTTGTGCCTCAGGATGTGCCCGGTTTGATGAAGGAGATAGGTAAGGAGAAGTTTTTGGAACGGCTGGAATGGGGATTTGAGGAAAGTGACCGCTGGCGATTCAACGGGCCCAACGACCAATATTGGGACTATCCGGTAGTTCAGGGAAACCAGCAGTCCATGCATTTTGCCTTCTTGTTCAACTATGCAGGAAAACCTTGGCTTACCCAGAAGTGGAGCCGGGCTATTTTGGACAGGTATTATGGCTACGATGTGACCAATGCTTACCTAGGTGATGAAGATCAGGGGCAGATGAGCGCGTGGTTTGTCATGGCATCTCTGGGTTTGTTTCAGGTAGATGGAGGAACCCGGTCAGAACCTATTTACGAGATCGCTAGTCCGCTGTTTGAGCAGGTGGAGATCAAGCTTGACAACCAATACGGCAGGGGAGAGAAATTCATCATTACCGCAAAAAATGCCAGTCGAAAAAATAAGTATGTACAATCGGCAACACTCAATGGAAAACCCCTTCATCAATTCTGGTTCGGAGTCAATGAACTCCTACAGGGAGGAGAGTTGATATTGGAAATGGGGCCGAATCCAAATGAAAACTGGGGCACGGGAAAGTTGCCATATTAAGCTGAAACTTAAAAACTAGTAATTAATAATTATGATTATCCACTTAACTGCACGTATGTACTTTGAATTAATCCTAGAAGTTCAAATTTGGCAATTCCCCCTTTCTAAAAGGGGGCAAGGGGGATTTTTTCAGGCTAGCACCGGACATAATTCGAATACACATATTTAACAACAATCCTAAAATATCAAATGAAAAAATATCTCGTAATAGCTGCACTTGCATTGGTTTTTAATGCAAAGGCGCAGGATAAACCAAAGACGAATGAAGCGCTCAGCCAACAGATTATAAGTGATGAAAACTTCAAATTCGTCAAAGAAAAAGCCCTTGAAGTAATAGCAGAGGGATTCAACGCAGGAGACGGATACCGTGAGGTGTGGATCAGGGATTACAATACCTTTATCAACCTTGCAGCCAAAGTTTATCCCAAGGAGGAATTGAAGGAAAACCTGCTGGTCTTTTTTAGGATGCAGGGGGAAGACGGCAATATTATCGACGGATTTACCCCTGCCGAAAGTATAGGTGAAGGAGAGACGGACTTCAGTTATTCAGAGCTTGAACCCAGGTATGCTGGCCATAAGAATACGGTGGAGACAGATCAGGAAACGTCTCTGGTCCAGACGGTCTTTAAATACATAAAGGTCACCGGTGACAGCTCTATTTTGGAGGAAGTTGTAGGTGACAAAACAATTGCTGAGCGGATGGAGTGGTCTATGGATTTCCTGATGAATGAAAGATTCAGTGAAGAATATGGATTGCTCTGGGGCGCTACCACGGCAGATTGGGGGGATGTGCAGCCTGAGCATGGCTGGGGAGTTGATCTGGATGAAAATACACACCGGGCGATTGATGTGTACGACAATGCCATGATGATCATTGCCTTGGATAATCTGATGGAAATCATGCCGCAAGTCCGGAAAAGATGGATGCCCGTAAAACAGCAATTGGCTGAAAATGTCAGAAAACACCTTTGGGACAAAAAGAAACAGAAATTCATCCCGCATATTTATTTGGAAGGCTCGCCTTTTCCGGAGGATTTTGATGAGGAAGAAATTTACTACTTCGGAGGAACAGCAATAGCCATAGAAGCGGGGCTTTTATCAAAAAAAGAGATCAAAGTATCGCTGGACGAAATGGTTTCCAGAGTGAAGCAAGCGGGGGCACCTTCCATTGGACTGACTATTTATCCCCCGTATCCTGAGGGATTCTTTGCCAATAAGATCATGAACCCGGTCTACAGCTATCAAAATGGCGGAGACTGGACTTGGTTTGGTGGAAGAATGGTGTTGGAATTGGTGAAAAACGGTTTTGTAAAAGAAGCATATGAGCAGATTCAGCCCATGACAGAAAGGGTGGTGAAGAACAAAGGTTTCTATGAATGGTATTCTATAGACAATGAACCCAGAGGATCGGGTACCTTCAAAGGAAGCGCAGGAGTGCTGGTTGACGCAATTGAGGCATTGGAACAAACTGTTGATCCAAAATGACAACAAGCATGAGCAAACATCAGGAGCAGCTACCAATAATAGGCTTGCTATGATACAGGTCGGTGTAGATATAGGTGGAAGTCATATTGCTGCATGCCTCTATGACAGTATAGAGAAGCGGTTGATTTTGGATTCCGGAAGCACTTATCATGTTGATCCAAATTGGGAGCCAACCAAGATACTGGATACTTGGAGTGCAGCAATCAGTACTACGATCTCCTGTTCACAAAGTAAGATTGCCGGGGTGGGAATAGCTATCCCCGGCCCTTTTGACTATTATGAAGGGATTAGCCGGATTACGGGTGTCAATAAATATGAAAGCATCTACGGCTTGAACATCAAGAATGAACTGGCGACACGATTGGGACTGGCTGATTCCCAAGTAAGATTTATAAACGATGCCTCAGCCTTTGCCATTGCAGTTTCTACGATAGGAAAGGCGAAAACATTTGATAGATGTTTGGCAATTACGCTGGGCACAGGACTGGGGGCCTCATTTATAGTCAATCGAAAGCCTGTGTTTTCAGATTCACGGGTTCCTGAAGGAGGGTTTTTATACAATCAGCCGGTGGATGGAGTGATGGCTGATGAGCTGTTTTCTACCCGGGGATTATTGCATCTTTATCATATAGTGAGTGGGCAGCGGGCAACCAATGCGTTGGAAATCTACCAATTGGCCAAGAGTGATCCCAAAGCAAGGCAAGCCTTTCAGCTCTTCGGACAAGAGCTGGGAAGATTTCTGGCTCCTTTTATGGGAAAATTCAATGCAGAAGTATTGGTGTTGGGCGGTAATATTTCCAATGCATTTGAATTATTTAAAGAGCCGCTGATAGAAGAATTGCCGATTGAGCATGTTTACCTGTCAGGATTAATGGATCATGCGGCCTTGATCGGTGGAGCGTTGTTGGTTGATGATGAATATTACGGAGAGTTGTCGGATCTAATCAAGGAAATGTGATGCAGGAGACAACTACTGATGGCATAATATACAAGAAGATTGCTCCTATACTCTTAAGTTATATCGTAATGGGTTTTGTGGATATCGTAGGAGTGTCCACAGGCTTTGCACAGCAGGATTTCGACCTGACTCCCACTATGGCCCAGCTGATTCCGTCTATGGTATTTGTATGGTTTTTTATTCTTTCTATTCCTGTGAGCCTGCTTCAGAATAGGATTGGTAAAAAAAATGTACTGCTTATAGGAATCGGTGCAACGGCGATAGGAATGTTTACTCCATTTGTAAGCTATTCCTATCCTGTTTTTCTACTGTCATTTGTGATGCTGGGAATAGGAAACACGTTCATTCAGGTATCATCAAATCCTCTGCTGAGGGAAGTGGTGTCGGAAGGGAAATACCCGAGTCTTTTGAGTATATCCCAATTTGTGAAGGCAATCAGTTCCTTGCTTGGGCCGCTTATTGTAGCCTTTATGGTGTCCTTTACAGGAGACTGGAAGAATGTCTTTCTGGTTTATGGTTTCATCTCGGTTTTGACCGCCGGATGGCTAAGCAAGACTGTGGTGGTGGAAAAGTATAAAGCAAATTCAACAAGTTTCAGGAAATGTTTTGCCTTGCTTGGAGATCCTTTGATTGCTGTTATGGTACTTTCTATTTTCCTCATTGTAGGTATAGATGTAGGCATGAATACCAATATTCAGGGTTTATTGGTTTCTAATTATGATATAAGTCTGGAGAATTCTTCGTTGGGGATTAGTCTGTATTTTTTCTCCTTGATGGTGAGCCGCTTTTTGGGAGCAATACTCCTTAATAAGGTGAGCCACCTTAAGTTTTTGAAATGGTCCAGCCTCCTCACTGTGTTGTTTTTCTTGAGCTTGACTTTCTCTTCGAGCTTGACTGCCACGCTGATTTCTATTGTTTTGATTGGATTGGCATCTGCCAATCTGTTTCCATTGATCTTTGCCTTGACAATTAATAAAAGACCGGAAAGAAGTAATGAAATTTCAGGTTTGATGACCATGGCGATTATTGGTGGAGCGATTATTCCGTTGATTATGGGAATGGTTCAAAAAAACTTTACCGTAAATGAAGGGTTTATCGTGTTAATTGTTTCGGCAATCATAATTTCCTTTTCCCATTCTGCGTTGAAAAAGTATGATGCCGATCTGCCTTTATAGTTTAACAGTTTACCTGAAAATCAGATAAGCCTCCATTTTCGATACTTATCCAACGTTGATTGTCTACTGTAGAACCGGCCGGTGTATTTACCGGAATATTTTCATGGTAACGGAGCTAGGTAGGTGACTCTGTCCTTTATGCCGGGACATTGATTTGGATTGAACCGATGGACTTGTGGATAATGATATGGTTCAATGTCGATTATAAATTAATTAAATGTTTAATGATTTTTGGATCGGAAAAATATAGTAAAATTGAATGGTGATAATGGATATCTTAAGTAGTGTTGAGGGATTTCCGGGTAAAAATGAACCCATTTCAAATTTGAATAATTAAAAGTGAACCATGCAGGTTAAAGATTTTAGATTAGATCTTAAAAGTTCTATTCCTTATCACGTACAGGTGGAACAATACCTTAGGGAACTTATACGGATAAAAGAATATGCGTCCGGGGAATCTTTTTTGCCTAAGGAGGAAAGTTTGGCAAAGAGGTTTGGGATTTCCAGAAATACAGTGCGACAAGCTATTGATAAGTTGGTACAGGAAGGACTGGTAGAAAGGAAGAGGGGGGTTGGTTCCAAAGTCATTAGCCAAAATATTTCAACCCGGCTGGATCAATGGATTTCCTTTACAAAGGAAATGAAGGACAAAGGAATTGAGGTGGTGGAATATTCGGTCAAGGTAGGGTTTGAGTTGCCGGATGAAAGAACGTTAAAAGCACTGAATGTTACTGCTGAGACAGAATTATGCTGTATGGAGAGAGTAAGGGGGGCAAAAGATGCCAAATATCTTTACAGCATCTCATTTTTTCATCCGAGAATAGGCTTGACGGGGAAGGAGAATTTCTACCAACCGTTGTATGAGATGCTAGAGCGGGAGTTTCATGTAGTGGTGGCAATATCAAAAGAAAAGCTAAAAGCAGTGGCGGCTTCTAGTACGATTGCCAAAGCTCTTGATATCAAAAAAGGTGATCCCGTTTTGAAGAGAGAGCGTATCGTACTTGATCAGGGGGACAGGCCCGTGGAGTATAATGTGGTGTATTATGCTACAGACTATTTCTCGTATGATATTGATTTAAAACGTGAATTTTAATCTATAAGAGTGCTGTTTTAGAGAGTGTTTATTATATAGAATATATTTTTTACAATTTTTTTCATCTTTCTACGTAATCGATTGAATTGTGCATTTTCGTTGATTTTGGTCATTTTGGTGAGTTTTGGTGAAGCTGCCATTTTTTAAACGCCTATTTTGTCTATGTTTTTTGACTACCTTTGCAAGGCAATGAAATTAGAAACTACAGCAGTTACTCCAGATTAAATTTTTTTTCCGGGCTTCCGGATTTCCTGAGCTTTTGGCATCAGGGTTAGCATTGTTTCTATTTCCCCCATATCCTTTCCGAATTATCCTTTCCCAATCACTATTCTTTATATGAAGAAATACTTCAATTTATTTGATTTCAGTCAGCGGGTTGACTATAAAACCGAAGTGCTGTCGGGGCTTACTGTAGCCCTTGCACTGATTCCCGAAGCGGTTGCTTTCGCTTTTATGGCCGATTTATCTCCTCTGACCGGTCTATACGCTGCTTTTGTGATGGGACTGGTGACTGCCGTTTTTGGAGGTCGTCCGGGGATGATCTCGGGAGCAACAGGGGCGATTGCCGCCGTGATCGTAACCCTATCAAAAACCGAAGGAGTGGAATATGTATTCGCAGCTGTCGTGCTATCCGGAATTATTCAGGTTGTTGCCGGTGCGTTAAAGCTGGGAAAGTTTATCCGGTTGGTTCCCCATCCGGTAATATTTGGCTTTGTCAATGGGCTCGCAATTATCATTTTTATGTCCCAGTTGGACCAGTTCAAAACGGAGGAAGGCTTTTGGCTTTCCGGCACGACTCTGTATGTACTCTTGGGGCTTGTATTGTTGACTATGCTGATTATCTGGGGCCTTCCCAAATTCACAAAGGTGGTACCTGCTTCCCTTGTGGCGATCTTAGTGGTATTTGGGTTGGTGGCCATTCTGAAAATTGACACAAAGACCGTGGGAGATATTGCCAGTATCAAAGGAGGTTTTCCTCCATTCCATATTCCAAAGGTTCCCTTTGCTTTTGAAACCCTTAAGATTATTTTTCCCTATGCACTGATTATGGCGGGAGTGGGTCTGATAGAGTCGCTACTTACGCTCAATATTATCGATGAAATAACTGAAACTCGCGGTAGAAGTAATAAAGAGGCTGTTGCGCAGGGAGTGGCTAATATCACCTCGGGTTTTTTCTCAGGAATGGGCGGCTGTGCCATGATTGGACAAAGTTTGATCAATATTTCCTCGGGGGCACGTGCCCGGCTTTCGGGGATTGTAGCCGCAGTGATGCTATTGATATTTATAGTTTTTGGTTCCGGGATAATAGAGCAAGTCCCCATGGCGGCATTGACAGGGTTGATGATTATGGTAGCTATCGGGACATTTGAGTGGGCTAGTTTCAAGACAATTACCCGTATGCCCAAAAAAGATGTTTTTCTGATGTTCTTGGTCACGCTGGTGACGGCTATTTTACGGGACCTAGCCCTTGCTGTTTTAATTGGGGTGACTTTAGCCGCACTCTTTTTTGCATGGGACAATGCAAAGCGAATCCGTGCGCGCAAACATGTGGATGAAAACGGGGTCAAACATTATGAGATTTTTGGTCCTTTGTTTTTCGGTTCTGTCACAGCCTTCAATGAGAAATTTGATGTGCTGAACGATCCGAACGAAGTGATAATCGATTTTGAGGAAAGCAGGGTAGTGGATATGTCAGCAATCGAAGCACTCAACAAAATCACAGAACGCTATCATAAAGTGGGTAAAAAAGTTCATCTAAGACATCTCAGTCCGGATTGTAGAAGATTGCTGGCGAGAGCGGACGAAATCCTCGAAATCAACATTCTCGAAGATCCTACTTACAAAGTGATGACGGATAAATTGACCTAAGTAGTAAGATACAACCCAAACCTGTTGTAGGCGTCCGGCTCTGATTAACCTGTCAGACCGGACGCATTTTTTTTTATCCCTGTCTACCGGACAGGAAGGAAGCCATTAAAGCAAAGGAGATATCGCACGGAAATTCCATTATTTAGATTTAATTTAAATAAAAATTGCCTTCATGTAAATCATGATATAACTTTGGGGCTTTATCGCCTAAGCCTTTGTTTTTCAGTAAGCCAAAAAAAATTCATTTAAGTCAAGTGGAGGAATTGACAAGCATCAAATCCAAAGAGGATTTTGAAAGGCTTTATCATTTATATGCCACAAAAATGCTTTCCCTGGCTTATACCTTGGTTAATGAGCGGGAAACGGCCCAAGAGATCGTGCAGGAGGTGTTTAAATCCATCTGGGAAAGAAAGGACAAACTTAAATTTACCGGTTCTGTCTCCCATTACCTGATCCGGGCTGTTAAGCTTGAGTCCATAGACTATTACAGAAAGAAAGCCCGGGTGGAAAAGCATATGCACTGTGCTTTGGAAAACTATTGCAACAGCAACAGAGATACGGAGGAGCAAATAGCTTTCAACGAGCTCACTTCACGGTTAGATTATCTCGTGGACCGTCTTCCCTGTCAATGCAGAGAGGTCTATAAACTAAGCAGGGAAAAAGGTCTCAGTGCCAAAGCAATTGCATCTACGCTATTGATTTCTGAGAAAACAGTGGAGTCACACCTGACGAAAGCTCTCAAGTTTATTAAAAAAGAAATTTCTGCGGATAACTTGAGCTAAGGATCAGATCAATTGTCAGAAAGTAAATAGGGCATGCTGAAAAACGCCGGTAATAGATCAAAAGCTTTCATATTGAATGAGTACCCCATTTTTAATGCGAACGGTTTTTCAGCAGGTGCAAGCTTAGTGGCCACAATAGGTCTTTATCCATGCATCAGAAAATCCCAAAATCGGGATTTTCAAGCTAGCCTCAGTCATACCATCTTCTGCGTTGGCCTCATTCGAGGTATAAGCATACATCTTCACTCGGCCGCCTTGAAGCTGGCATACCTGAGGCTTTTTCAACAAGCCCTAAATAATATTTTCTGAAAGTCGTGATACCGATCTAAAGCCCGTAAACCCCCAATGCAGGAAACATCCTGATACCCTAACTTCTGTGTCAGGCTTGGTCGGTTCATGAAATTGATATGTTCCCGACCCTCTTTTGTATTTTTTTTCAATATGACTCAGGGTAATGGCCGAGTTATGCGGCTATTCAGGTAAGTAACTCAATGTACTGATCATGAAAATCACACCTGAACTTTTAGACCGATATGCCAAAGGCAAGTGCACAGGGGAGGAGCGGCAGTTTTTACAGACATGGCTTGACTCCGCAAACTGGGAGGAGTCAAACTTACAGGAGAGGGACCTGAAGCAGATGAAGCAGGAAGTATGGGCCACTGTGGGCCCACGGGGCTTGGGATTTGCCAAAATCCCAAACTCTATCTATCGCTATGCTGCGGGTGTGGTGGCCATATCAGTAGTTTCCGCTTTGGCTTTTCGGCTATTGGTCACCTCAGTGCCAATATTGATGTCTTTTACAAACTTTTCAGAGGAGACAGAGCTGAAAGAATCCATAAATGGAATGGAACTTCTGCTCAAGCCCGAAAGCCGGATTTCCGGAATGACTTCTTCGGCAAATGGCAGGGGGGAACTTGATTTTTGCGGTTTTGTAGAGCTGGACAATTTTACCGGACGGGATATTCTGGTAGAGGTAAAATCAAACTGTGCTATCGGGATAACTCAAGCGGCTGAGTTTAACCTTCGAAATGGAGAGAAGTACCTGTTCTTTACCAGTAAATACAAGCGGGAGGAAATCCATGTGGTCAATACCCGCATCCTTCACGAGCTGCCTTTGCGTCTCTGGCACGAAGCATTGGATCAGTTGGAAAATAATAAGTCACAAAGTTAACTCCGGGTAGATTGAAGCTATTAATATCCTTTAGAATATCGATGCTATGGGTCATTCTTCTGGTTTTGGGAGGAGTGGCTAAAGCTCAGACGTCCACGTTCACCATCACAGGAAAGGTGCTGGATCAAACAGGCTCACCTGTGCCATTTGCCAACCTCAAGGTTCTGGATAGTTCGCAGGGAACTTTGGCCAATCTGGATGGCACTTTTAGTATTTCCGGACTCTCTGCCAAGTCTTATTCTATTACCATAAGTAGTATTGGCTATAGGTCTAAGACATATCTCATCGATGTTGAGAAGAATACGCAGACCGATTTTATTCTTGTAGCCTCCGAAAACACGCTGGAAATGGTGCAGGTGACGGAGCGACAAATCAAATCCGATTCGGAAATAATCAGAGAGGCAGGTTTTAATGTTTCGTCGATTGAAACTGGGCAGTTTGAAAATCTCAGTGTGGATCTGAATCAGGTATTGAGGAATGCCGCAGGAATCAGAATCAAGGAATCCGGAGGAATGGGATCTGCCTATAACCTTTCTCTTAATGGGCTATCTGACCGTCAGGTAAGGATTTTTGTAGACGAGGTACCTGTGGATCAGCTAGGGAGCGGGTTTAATCTCAACAATCTGCCTGTCAATATGATTGAACGAATTGATGTGTACAAAGGCGTCGTTCCAGTAAAACTCGGAGCGGATGCTTTAGGGGGCTCCATCAATATCGTGACCCGGCAGGATGTGGATACTTTTCTAGATGCCTCCTACAGCACCGGTTCCTTCAATACTCATCAGGCTGTCTTAAATGGGCAGTACAGAAATGGAGGAGGATTCACCTTTAAAGCTTCCGGCTATTATAACTATAGTGACAATGACTATCGGATGAAAAGCATGTCGGTATTCCGCGAAGGAAAAGAAACGTTTGTGGACATCCGAAGATTTCATGATCAATACCAAGCCTACATGGGTAATGTAGAGGCAGGCTTTACCCAAACTAAGTGGGCAGATCAGTTGTTGGCGGGAGTTTCTGTAGCAACTATTGATCAGGATATTCAAGGTATTAACAGCAAACCAGTGGGAGAGGCCGAGGAGAGCGAGCGGAACAGAAACTATACGCTCAAATATTCCAAGAGGGAATTTTTCTCTCCTAAGTTAGGCTTGAACGTATTTGCATTATACAATGAAATCAACAGCACCAGCATAGATACTTCCTCAAATCGCTATGACTGGTCTGGACAAATAGTCCGAACAGAGCGTAACAATCTCGGTGAAATGGTTCGGGAAAAAACAATTTTCGAATATGAACAAAGCCATTTTTTAAACCGGATCTTTTTGGATTATCGCTTCAATGAGCATCATACCCTGAGTTTTAACCAATTGTTTTCCAGTATTTCCCGACAGGGTGAAAATCGGCTCAGTACAAACAATAACCAGCCTTTTCGTTCCCCCAATGATATACGCCAGGTGGTGTCAGGATTAGAATATGAAATAAATGCAATGGATCAAAAGCTCCGGGCCACCTTCGCACTTAAGAACTATAATCTCTACCTGCTGGCCAGAAATGCGATTCAATATCAGGCAGGACAGTTTGAAATAGAAGACATCGAAACTGACCAAAACCGATGGGGTTATGCTGCCGCGGGTAGATATTTTCTTCGTCCTGACTGGAGTGTGAAAGGATCATTTGAAAAAGGCTACCGACTGCCACAGCCCAGAGAGATTTTTGGCGATGGACTGCAGATCATTGCCAATCCACAACTCCAACCTGAAAGCAGTCTGAATGTCAATCTTGGTATGGCTTATCGGATCAAGATCAACCGTCATGTATTACGGTCTGATGCCAATTTTTTCATGCGGGACGTGGATAATTTTGTCTTCCTGCGTCAGGAAGGTGTGTTTAGCAGGTATACCAATGTGCTGGGCGTGCTTATTAGGGGATTTGAGTGGGAAGGACATTACCAATATGCCCAAAAATTGACTTTGCAGGCAAACCTCACCTATCAGAATGTGCTCAATAATGAAAAATATGTAGCAGGAACTAGGAATCCAAGCTTGGTATACCGAGATCGAATGCCCAATACCCCCTTCTTATTCGCCAACACGCAGCTGACCTATCTTTTTGCGGGCCTGTTTACAGGCGCGGACTTATCTCTATATCATTCTATTAATTATGTCCACGAGTATTTTCTCAATTATCCGAGCGTGGCTATCACGAGCACCAAAAACATAGTGCCAGTGCAATTGCTCAATAATGTAGGGGTGACTCTCTCGGACATCAACCGTACCTATAATGTCAGTTTGGAGGCCAGAAACATCTTTGACAAGGCAGCCTATGACAATTTCAACCAGCAGAAACCCGGAAGAGCCTTCTTCCTTAAAATCAGGTATTATTTCAGTAAAAATTCGCTAATCAATTAACTATTTCACTTATGAAAAAACATAGTTTTCTATTCCTTACGTTTGCATTTATCTCCTTGCTCACTTTTACGGCATGTGATGATAATGAAGACAGTAATCCCATCCCTTCTGATGATGAATACAATTTCTTTGTGGCGCTAAGCCTTCCGGGGATTGATTCTTATCCCTTTCATCTCTTGAAAGGAGTAGAAACCGGATCTGCCAGTATCACAGGAGCTCAGGAGATTCCGGGTATTCCGTACAATGTGCCTATCACTTCCCATGATGGATATGTCTTTCTCAACTCAGACGATAAACTTTCCAAATACGAAGTAGGAGAAAATGGGATTCTTATCGACAGAGGTTCTTTGCCAAATCTTGGAATCAGTGGAGGCCCAGTGTACGAATTTATTTCAGACAGCCGTATGTTGATATCCAGCGGACCGAGGGCAACTTCGGATGGGGTTTTTCAATACCAGATCATCAATACAGAATCGATGACCCAAGTGTCCACAGGAAGCATTACGCTGCCTACTGACTCGAATTCTAAATCCATTCCTTCAGCGTATATTTTAAAAGAGGGTAAAATATATGTGCCTTATATCCATTCGGATGAAAAATATGTGGCCTATAATGAGGCTCCTGTGGCAATATTCAATGCGTCTGATCTGACCTATGAGAAAACCATCTATACTGACAAAACTGCAAGCTTGGCCTATAGTGTTGTTTCTTCTCACGGATTTTCTGAAAATGGAGATCTCTACATTACATCGTGCAATTCTGATTACTGGGGTGCAAACGAATCCCTTCCTTCAGGAATCGTCCGAATAAATGCGGGTTCTTCTGATTTTGACGACAGTTACTTCTTCAATCTGACCGAGGCACTGGACGGCAACCATACAGGAGGTATGCTATACGTAGGAAATAATAAAGCAATTGTGCAGGTGTTCCGTAGTGATCTGATTACTGCTTATGGCGACTATCAGGGTGGATTCGTGATCGAATATCACCTAGTGGACCTTCTCACCAAATCCACATCAAAACTGGATATTCCACTCAGCAGATATCCACGAAGAGCAATGGCGCTTACAGCAGGCGGAAAAGCTGTCATCATGGCCAATACCCAGACGGATGGAAACGCGTTTCATATCTATGATCCTGCTTCCAATTCCACAAGTAAAGGCTTAACGTATGAAGGTGCTGAATTTATGTCTGCCTTCTTCCCTATAACAGACTAAGCAGTCTTAATTTCTAAACGTCTCTTCCTTTTGGGGGGAGACGTTGATTTTTCTTTCCCTCTTTAGATTTGAAATTCAAAAAGACCCTCCGCTTTATTCACCGCTGGATAGGACTGATCACTGGAGCCCTGGTGTTTGTCATCTCTATCACAGGCTGTCTCTATTCCTTCTATTACGAAATCCAGCCTTTGGTCTATCAGGATAGGATGTTTGTCGAGGTCCCCGCAGATTCTGCCCGGCTTCCCATAAGTACTCTGCTCGAAAATGCTTCCAAAGCAATCGATTACAAAGTTCCTTGTATGCGTACCTTGATTCCTCTTGACCCGGATGAAACGGTAGCTTTTATCTTTCAGGAATTAGATGGAGATGCTTTTTTTTATGCGGACTACATGAAGTTTTACAAGACCGTGTATATGAATCCTTACACGGGTATTCCTGTTTTTATTGAAGATACAAAGTGGGAGTTCTTCAACGTCATATTTTGGATGCATACTACCCTGTTTCTCGGCTACGCCTACGGGAATGTGATTGTCACTTGGGTGGTGATTCTATTTGTGGTGATGATGCTTACAGGACTTGTTCTATGGTGGCCCAAAAGAAAAAATCTGAAAAAAAGTCTGACTTTCCAGTGGAAAAGTACCACCAGATGGAGAAGGATAAACTACGATCTCCATCAAATATTGGGTTTTTATGTGCTGGTTTTGGCACTGCTTTCGGCGCTCACCGGACTTTTTTGGGCTTCTGAAAAGTTTAATCATGGAGCACAGTGGCTTGCAAATGGGGGCAAAGCCCTTTCAGGGCTCCAATTGGCGGTGGCGGACTCACTTCCTGCATCTTCTCAGAATACATTGGATCTTGCTTTAGCCAGTACGTTGGAAGCTGCTCCCAATACTTCCGTTGCCATGATCCGTTTTGTGCCCTCGCCGGCCGCGCCGATCATCGTCCGTGCCTACATTGGAAGTGAAGCTAACTTCAAGCGGGAAGTGTATTATTATGACAAGAAAACCGGTCAGCGCTTGGGAGTGGAAACGTTTTGGGAGAAGAATTCCGGAGAAAAGCTGGCTGCACTAAACTATGATCTGCATGTAGGTACCATTCTCGGGATGCCGGGCCAGATTATTGCTTTTCTGGCAAGTCTGATTATTGCCGGTTTGTCCGTGACTGGACCGTTGATCTGGTACGGTCGGAAAAAGTAAGGGCTATAGCAAAAGGCAATTTCTTAAGAAAGGATTACTTATTAAAGACCTTCATGGAGCTGACTTTGGTAAAGTTCCGCAGGGCGCAAGTGAATGTGAGGATCGCGCGGCGTTGCAATACATCAGGCTGACGGCCTTCAATAAATGCTTCGGAAATATTCCTTCGGATATTGTTGTTTTTTTCCAAACAAGGCATAGCTGTTTACGTACCTCAGCCTTTCTGTCAGTAGGTACCCAGAAGCATCATAAGACACGGTAAACTTAAGAATTGAGGTCTCCCAGTATCGCCTGTCCCACGTGGCGGAGTCTTCCGGTCACCTAAGCAATGAGAATAATATCACTGATATCATTGCGGATAATCACATAGATGGTCATACAGATTTTTCAGAAAATCATCTAAGAAATTTTAGATTACAAATATTCATTGTAATATTGCAATGAATTAAAAAGCTATGGGAGTTACCAAGACAGATTTATTTACCCTAGAACAGAATGAGCTGGCGCAGATTGCTAAAGTATTTGCACATCCTGCACGGGTAGCAATTATCCAGTACCTGCTGAGATCCAATACTTGTATCAACGGGGACCTGGTACAGGAGCTGGGGCTGGCACAAGCTACCATCAGCCAACATCTGAGGGAACTCAAGCAAGTGGGGATTATCCAGGGAACCATAGAAGGAGTTTCGGTTAGCTATTGCATTAATCCAGCAAGGTGGGTGCACATCCAACAGCTTTTCAATGAGGTATTTGATCAATTTCAAGCTCCCGATAGCACCTGCTGCTAGCTTGGGGGCTAAAAAAATTATGTATATCCGCTTATCTACCAATAAAGAGAATACTAAAACGATCAATTAATTTAACCGTCCAGAAGACAAGAATGTGATAACCAAAATCAGGTAAGGTCATTCTGTCTTCGGTCTCCCGTCACTCGTGCTGAGCGTAGTCGAAGTATCGGTCTACTGGCCAGATAAACAAAGCAACTGAAGTGACTGGCATCATTACGGATAAATATAAAAAAATTTACACCCATTAATCGTATTATCGCAATAAATAAACTTAGTTATGAACGTATCAGAAGTTAAGACAGCTCTTGGCAAATTGGATCACATCGCCTTTCAATTGCCTGACGGATCATTGGTTCCAACCCACTTTCATGTCACCGAAGTAGGTAAAATCTCCAAGCATTTTATTGACTGCGGGGGAACGGTGAGAACAGAAAATGTGGCCAATTTCCAACTTTGGAATGCGGATGATTACAACCACCGCCTAAATCCTGAAAAGCTGCACAGTATTATCGAACTGTCTGAAAAAGTATTGGGACTTGAAGATTTGGAAGTGGAGGTAGAATATCAGGCGGACACCATAGGCAAATTCGGGCTGGAGTTTGACGGGAAGAATTTTTTGCTCACAAGCAAGCAGACCGATTGCCTGGCCAAGGACAAATGTGGGGTTCCGCAGGAAAAAGAAAAATTAAGCATGGCAGTGCTGGCCGCAGGTGCCAATGCCTGTGCGCCAGGATCAGGATGTTGTTAAGTTAACCTATCACTCAAAAATGAATAATACTAACGCTATTTTATTGCCCCGGCTTTCAGAAACTGTAGAGAAAGCCCGATCCTTCCCTATATCGGATGAAAGAAAGGAAGTTCTTCAGGTTTTGATTGATTATATACAGGAGAAAGTAAAGGCAGGTGAAGAGCTTAATCTCAACTTTATCTGTACCCACAATTCCCGGAGGAGCCAGTTCTCCCAGATTTGGGCACAGACTGCGGCAGATTATTTCGGGATTCCTGCCGACTGCTACTCGGGAGGAGTCGAAGTGACGGAATTCAACGGGCGTGCGGTGGAATCCATCAAGCGAAGCGGATTTAGAGTTGCCAAAAAAGGAAGCGAAAATCCGGTGTATTTCATCTTTCATTCCGATGAGGCAGAACCGATTTCCGCCTTTTCCAAACTCTTCGATGATCCGATCAACAAGGCCCAGAGATTTGCGGCAGTGATGACTTGCTCACATGCGGATGAAAACTGTCCATTTATCCCCGGAACCGAAAACAGGATTCCTGTAAGATATGAAGATCCCAAAAAGTATGACGGAACTCCCGAAGAAGCAAGCCGCTATGACGAAAGATCCTTGCAGATTGCCTCGGAGATGTTCTATGTTTTTGGACAAGTCAATAACCAATAAGTATGACCACGTCTCAAAAAAAGCTAGGGTTTCTGGATAAGAATCTGACCTGGTGGATTTTTCTGGCCATGGCCGTTGGGGTGGGGATAGGGTATTTATTCCCTTCCAGTTCAGAGGTAATCAATTCCTTTAGCTCGGGGAGTACCAATATTCCAATAGCGATTGGCTTGATACTGATGATGTACCCCCCTCTGGCAAAGGTTGACTATAAGCTTTTGCCAAAGGTTTTCAAAAATGTACGGATTCTCAGTATTTCCTTAATTCTCAACTGGATCATAGGCCCGGGGTTGATGTTTGCTTTGGCGCTGATTTTCCTTCAGGACTACCCGGAATACATGGTGGGTCTGATCCTGATCGGATTGGCCCGCTGTATCGCGATGGTGTTGGTGTGGAATGATCTGGCAGAAGGCAGCAGTGAATATGGTGCCGGGTTGGTGGCGCTTAACAGTATTTTCCAGGTGTTTATGTACAGCTTTTATGCATGGTTGTTTATAACGGTGCTTCCACCTTATTTCGGCTTTGAAGGGGCCATTGTTGATATTTCCATCGGGACCATTGCCGAAAGTGTAGCCATTTATTTGGGAATTCCTTTTCTGGCGGGGCTGCTAAGCCGCTTGATTTTGGTCAGTGCCAAAGGTGAAGAATGGTATACCACGGTGTTTATTCCTTCCATTTCACCGATTACGTTGATAGCGTTGCTCTTTACCATTGTGGTAATGTTCTCGCTGAAAGGTGAACTGATTGTAGAAATACCTATGGATGTGGTGCGGATTGCGATACCTCTCCTGGTTTACTTCACGCTGATGTTTATTATAGGGTTTTTCTTCAGCAAAGCCATGGGGGCCAGCTACGATAAAAATGCGGCTATCTCCTTTACCGCCGCCGGAAATAACTTTGAGCTGGCCATTGCGGTGGCTATCGCAGTGTTTGGACTTGACTCGGGACAGGCTTTTGCCGGAGTGATTGGTCCCTTAGTAGAAGTACCCGCCCTGATACTTTTGGTTAGGGTTTCGTTTTGGCTGAGAGATAAGTATTATGGCACACCCAAACTATCGAATTTGTGAAAAAGGAAGTTGAGCTGATAGTTATAGGAGGGGGACAAAGCGCTCTTGCGTGTGGATATTTTCTACGGCGAACGGGGCTGGATTACCTTATTTTGGACGATAAGGAAACCTGCGGAGGGAGCTGGCCACAGACTTGGGAATCGCTGACCTTGTTTTCTCCTGCTAAATTCAGCTCTCTTCCCGGATTTATGATGCCAGCTTCAGTAGGAGAATACCCTTCCCGGGAAGAGGTCATTTCTTACCTATGTGCCTATGAACGGCGGTATGATTTTCCGATTGAGCGGGGTGTCCGCGTCACGCAGGTGACCCGGGAAGATGGGGTTTTTATAATTCATACAGAAGAGGGACAGCAGGTAAAAACCAAGGCAGTGATCTCAGCCACCGGAACATGGCAGAATCCTTTCATTCCTGAAGTGTCGGGAAGGGAGCGATTTCAAGGACTGCAGATGCACTCAAAGGAGTATCAAAATTCCAAAGCATTTGAAGGAAAAAGAGTGCTGATCGTGGGGGAGGGAAATACCGGGGCACAGCTGCTCGCTGAGGTAAGTAAAGTGGCTCAAACCGTCTGGGCAACACATAAGCAGCCGGAGTTTTTACCTGACGATGTGGACGGTAGGGTATTATTTGATCTGGCGACGGCCAAATATGAAGCTGAAAAACTGGGCAAACCTTTTGACTCTTCCCGGTATCATTTGGGAAATATCGTGATGACGCCTTCTGTCAAGGAAGCTCGGGGCCGGGCTGTGCTTAGTTCGAAGGGGAGAATTTCAGTTTTGGAAGAAACTGCTGTGGTTTGGGAGAATGGAGAAAGAGATGAGATTGATGCTATCCTTTGGTGTACAGGTTTCGGTTTTGCTACCGGGCATCTCTCCGATTTGGTTTCGGTAGATGTCAGGGGCAGGATTTCTACTGAAGAAACCCGCTGCAAAGATGTTCCTGGACTCTGGACGGTTGGTTATGGCGGATGGACCGGGTTTGCTTCGGCTACCTTGATAGGAGTAGGCCGCTCTGCCCGTCAGACAGTTAAGGAAGTTGTGGATTATATAAAAGAGATCAAATGAGGGTTGCTTTTTTTTCTGATGTACATGCCAATCTCCCCGCACTTGAGGTTGTTTTGGCGGATATAAAGCGGGAGAAACCGGATAGGATATTCTGTCTTGGAGATTTGGTGGGCTATCATATCTGGCCGGAAGAGGTGGTTAGCCTCATCAGGAAAGATCATATCCCGACGTTAATGGGGAATCATGAGGAAGCATTGCAACTATCTCAGGCAGCATCAGGAACCAACAGCGCCATCACCCAAAGCCTTATCAGCTCTGAGACCAAAAATTATCTTCTCGGGTTGCCGGGGGAAATAACAACTTCCTATGAATTTGAAGGAAAATCCTTAAATCTATGGATGGTCCACGGCAGCCCAAAGGCGATCGATGATTACATGACCGAAGATTATCCGGAGCAGGAAGTACTGTCCATGATGCGTGAGCGGAATGCTGATATTTTGCTTTGTGGGCATACCCACAAGCCCTTCCATCGGATTATACAGGATGGGAATAAGTTGAGACATGTCATTAACTTGGGTTCTGTAGGCAAACCTAAAGACGGGGATCTCCGGGCGGGCTATGTAATAGCAGATCTTCAAAAATTGATCTCTGCCGGGAATTCACTTAGTTGGCAACCGGAATTCCGTAGACTGCAATACGATGTTGAGTCATCTGTTCGGGCATTGAGGGAGAGTGAATTTCCGGGGCAGTATGCTGATGCATTGGCTCAGGGAAAATAAACAGCGATTGTAAACAACCTGATATGACTGACAAGAACCTACTCATCGGATCCATCGTCACAGAATTTTACGTTTTTCTAAAGGCGTATGTACTCAGAAAGTGTAAAAACGAGCAGGATGCCGAGGACATTGTCCAAGAAGTGATGCTGAAACTGACGGAGAGCTATCGAAAAGGGACAGAGATAGCTAACATAAAAGCCTGGCTTTTTCAGGTAAGCCGAAACACTATTTCAGATTTTTATAAACGCAATAATCATGAGTATAAGGAAGAAGTAAAGGTATTCGATTTGCCTTCGGACGATCCTTGTGAGCTTACTGCTTATGATTACCTCATTCCGATGATTGGATTTTTGCCTGAAAAGTATGCGGAACCTTTGCTGCTGGCCGACATCGATAGAATACCACAGGCGCAGATTGCCCGGGAGGTTGGATTGAGTATTTCCGCTACCAAAATGCGGATTCAGAGAGGAAGAGTGAAACTGAAAGAGTTGTTTGATGACTGCTGCGATATTGACTACGATCAACAGGGGAATTTTGTCAGTTGTAGTGTGAAAATCACCTGTACACCTCTCCAAAACCATTTGAGTTCTTTCCAAAAAAGCATTTGCTGATAGCCGGGAAGAATATTTTTTTAAGGAAAATGTGTCTTTTTCCCTGTCGTTGAAGACTACATAGTAAAGTTTAACCAAAAAAAACTAAGCTATGAGTACGCTATCAAAAACTACTGTAAAAATTCTCCATTCTTCTTGCTGCTCTATATTTCCTCCAATCCGTGAGCAGGTAGAGCGGGTAGCCCTACAAAACGATCTTCAGGTAGAGGTAGAGGAATTCTCCGAAATGAAAGACACCATGGTCTATGGCGCGTTGAGCTTTCCATCTCTGGTCGTCCATGGGAAAGTCTACAGCTATGCTGAATATTCCGAAGATGAAAAATTAGTAAGCATTCTCTGATAATCAGTCATGGAAACATTAGAAAGAGTTCTATCGAAATGGGCTGATTATCTGCTGTATGACTTGCTGGGGATCAGTTTGGAAAGTTCATTCGGAGTGACGGTTCATTACTTTCTAGTCACCTTCACGGTACTTATTCTCCTCGTCATTTTGGTTACCTACCTGATGGGAACCATTGTCAGCTACCTGCCAATGGAGAAGGTGAAAAATTACCTGGAAAAACACAAGCATTCAGGTTTTGGGAATATTGCCGCCTCAATTCTGGGGGCGGTCACTCCATTTTGCTCCTGCTCATCCATCCCATTGTTTGTGGGGATGATGCAGGCAAGGATGCCGTTGGGGATAGCGCTGTCCTTTCTGATCACTTCTCCACTGGTCAATGAAATTGCAATCGCACTATTCTGGGCTACTTACGGGTGGAAAGTTACATTGGTGTATGTTGTGTCAGGGATCGTTTTGGGTGTTCTTGGAGGGATTATCCTCGAAAAGCTTGGGATGGAACACCACATCGCAGTCTGGCTGAAGAATCTGGGTAAGCCTGTAGGAGAAAGCCAGACACGAAATAAAACCTTTGGTGAGAGGCTGCCTAAGATCCATGCGGACGCATCACAGACGATTAGAAAGTTGGCGCCCTATGTGTTTTTCGGAATAGTGATTGGCGCATTGGTACATGGCTACGTTCCCGAATCTTTCTTTGAAGAATATATTTCAAAGTCAAATCCACTGGCTGTGCCGCTGGCCGTAGTTCTGTCGATTCCACTGTATATAGATGCGGTAGGTATTCTTCCTGTACTGGAATCGCTGGTGGGCAAAGGGGTTCCTTTGGGTACAGGTATGGCATTTATGATGGGTTCTATAGGCTTATCCCTACCTGAAGCCATGTTGCTGAAAAAAGTGATGCAAAAGCGGTTGATCATAGCCTTTTTCGCTACAATTGCGACAGGAATGATTCTTTCAGGATGGCTGTTTAATTTGCTTTTCTGACTAAAACTGAAGAATAATCCGGTATCCCAGATTTAATATTGGGATACCGTTTTTTTAATAGAGGGTAGTTGAATACCAAACTCTAGATTCCCGGTAGGGTTAGTTTGTCATTTTATATTGAAATTGGAACTGGGGAATTGAATCCGGATTTATATTACATGTCTGAAATTACTTCTATAGAAATTACAAAAATAAGCATGAGCTAAGATTGCAAGGAGTTAATTACCTTCGCTAACTAAATTTTCACAAGCAAACCTGAAATGGAAAACATACTATTTCGAAACCTAATGGAAGAAGATTGGGATCAGGTCTCTGAGATTTACCGGCAGGGGCTTGATACGGGAAATGCCACATTTGCATCGGAGGTGCCTAGCTGGAATGAGTGGGACAAAGGGCACTTGCAAGCGTGTAGATTAGTCGCTGAAATCAATGCAACTGTAGTAGGATGGGCTGCATTGTCCCCTGTGTCATCACGCTGTGTCTACGGAGGAGTAGCGGAAGTAAGCATTTACATTTCCAATAAATTCAAAGGACAGCATATAGGAACCAAACTACTGGAAAAATTGGTGGCTGAAAGTGAGCAAAAAGGATTCTGGACGTTGCAGGCAGGAATCTTTCCTGAAAATAAAGCGAGTATTTTAATTCACGGGAGGGCAGGGTTTAGAAAAGTAGGATTTAGGGAGAGAATAGGGCAAATGAAAGGTGTTTGGAGAGATACAGTTCTAATGGAGCGCAGGAGTAACAAAATTGGAATGGAGTGAAACTTAGAAGTTCCAATTACAGTAGCGAATCACAGCTGAGACTACCACAGCCATAGGAGTTGTCTTTGTGAGGGATAAATTGCTTTAGCGGAATGGAACCCTGTTTTCCATCTTACATCTCCTGCAGTTAGCCACTCTACGTTACTTTTCGAAAGCCTTAGAATTGGTATCCAACCAAACTGACCACAAAGTGGTCTGACTGCGAATAGCCCCTGGTGCGACCGGGGGATAGAAAATCGTTAGGATTAAAGGTTCGACACCCTTTGGGGTCGTGGGGGATAAATGGATTCATGCATCCATGGGTTGCACCCATGGCTATTCATGGTTGGATCCCTTCAGGATCATTTTATAGTGTTGGTTTGAAATCCCAGTATCATTTGCTTGGCAAGCATACCCAAGACTTTCAAAGATTCATCAATCCGCTCGTCCCAAGCCATTCCATAGCTTAGACGGATGCAGTTGCTGTATTGATTTTGTAGGGTAAACATCCTGCCGGGTGCGATGGAGATGTTGAATTTGAGGGCCTGCTGAAATAGGATTGCTGTATCCACTTTGGGATCTAGCTGAATCCAGATCAGAAAACCTCCCGTAGGCCTGCTAACTTTGGTTCCCTCCGGAAAATAGTTTCCTATTGCTTTGAGGTATTGAATGGAATTGGCATGTAGGGTATGCCGCAATTTCCGTAAATGGTTTTCATACCTGCCGGTTTCGAGGAAGTTCCCTACGGCCTCCTGAACAACGGTAGTAGATGAGACCGACTGGTAGAGTTTGGTGCTGATTATTTTTTCTTTGAATCTTCCAGGAGCTATCCAGCCAACTCTATAGCCCGGTACCAGCGTTTTGGATACAGACCCGCACCAAAGCACATTCCCACTCTTGTCAAAGCTTTTACAGGATTTCGGCCGCTTGTTTCCAAAATACACATCTCCGTACAAATCATCTTCTATCAAGGGAACGTGATGATTTTCCAATAGTCTTACCACTGCTTCCTTATGTGAATCAGGCATACAACTTCCTGTGGGATTGTTAAAGTTGCTGACCAGCAGGCAGGCTGCTACCTGTTGCTTTTTCAGTGTTTCTTCCAGTATGTCAATATCAATTCCTGTATCCGGATGAGTTGGGAGTTCCACCACTTGCAGGCCAAGACTTTGCGCCAGCTGCAAAACACCAAAATATACCGGACTTTCTGTCAGAAGTACATCTCCTTTCTTTGTGATGGACATCAGGCTGTAGGATAATGCCCCCATACATCCCGGAGTGGTGATCAGGTCGTCCTCAGTCAAGGTTCCTTCCCAGGAGATAGAACCTTTGGCTATCTGATTCCTTAATTTTTGATTTCCTTGGATGCTATCGTACATTATTCCGCTATGAGGCATTTCCCGCATAGCCCGGGTCAGTGACTTGTTGATCTTTGCAATCGGAAGAAGTTTTGGATCAGGAACTCCAAGCGAAAAGTTCACATTCGTTTCCGTTCCCAAAACAGAGAAAACATCGGCAATCAATTGCTCTGTTTTGTCCGCCCCTTCGTCTTGAACGGGCTGGGTGATTTCGGGTATTTCGGGAAACTTATGATGGGAATAAACAACATAATATCCGCTCTGGGGACGTGAGGCTATCAGGCCTTTTGATTCCAACTGATAATAGGCGCTCAGAGCCGTATTCATGCTCACTCCCTGTTCTCTACAGATTTCACGGACAGAAGGGAGTTTGTCTCCGATCTTAAAGACCTGTTTTTTGATCTGATGCTCTATGGTCTGCGCTATGCTCTGATAGATAAACTGCTGTGACATACGATCGAAATTTAAACTGTACCTATCAAAAATAGTGAAATTGTATCTGTATTCATTCCTTATCTTTTTTCAGATTTGTTCTACATCAAAACCTATTGAACAATGATTGATTTTACTTCTTTACCGGTAACCGAAAATCCTAACTCAGGACTTGGCACAGTTGACTTTGACCACATCGTGTTTGGTCAGAATCCCACTGACCATATGCTTCAGGCGATTTATAGCAATTCGGAATGGACCGACGCTGAAATTGTGCCCTTTTCTACGATTTCCCTAAGTCCCTTGGCCCTCTGCCTGCATTATGGACAGACGGTTTTTGAAGGATTCAAAGCCTATCGTCAGCCAGATGGGGGCATCAGTGTATTCAGAATGGATAAGCATTATCAGCGGATCAACCGCTCATTGAGCCGTATGGGAATGCCTGAGCTTCCCGAACCCCTTTTTATGCAGGGTATCCGGCAACTTGTTGATTTGGAAAAAGACTGGATTCCATCGGGCAATGATACTTCACTCTATATCCGTCCCTTTGTATTTGCTTCTGAACCCAGACTGGGAGTAAAGGGAGCCAAAGAATACCGCTTTATGGTAGTATGTATGCCTATGGGCAAATACTATGAGGGAAATGTCAGCGTCAAAGTAGAGACTGGATTTGTGCGGGCGGTAGAAGGAGGAACAGGAGATGCCAAATGCGGAGGGAATTATGCCGCGGCGATCCTTCCTACCCAGCTTGCAAATCAACAGGGATATGATCAATTGATCTGGACAGATGGAATTCATCATGAATACATGGAGGAATCCGGCACGATGAACCTTATGTTTGTAATTGATGAACGGCTGGTCACGCCCCCTTTGTCGGGAAGTATTCTGGAAGGGATTACCCGGGATTCCATCCTGACGATAGCACGGGATTTGGGGATTCCTGTAGAAGAGCGGAAAATCAGCTACAGGGAGTTGGTCGCTGCTTTTGAAGAGGGAAAGAAAATCGAAGCATTTGGAGTAGGGACAGCGGCAGTAATTTCTCCCATAGAAAGGATAGGGATTAATGGCCGGGATTATTTCCCTTCAGTTCAGGATAACAGTCTTTTTATTACCTTGAAAAAACAACTGCAGGACATCAGAACAGGACTTGCTCCGGATCGCTACGGTTGGAATGAAATTATATAGTGGATACGATGAAGACAATAATAATAACAGGAGCCAGTCGTGGAATCGGAGCGGCAACCGCCTTACTGGCTGCTAAATCCGGCTATACGGTGGTTGTGAATTACCTTAAGTATAAGGAGGGAACTGAGATAGTCGCAAATGAGATTGAACGTCTGGGGTCAAAAGCATTCGTGGTGCAGGCAGATATTTCCAAACCGGATGAGATATTTCATATGTTTAGTAGGATCGACCGGGAATGCGGCCCCATTTATGGATTGGTAAACAACGCCGGAGTACTTGAGCCACAAACGAACGTTGACAGAATGGATAGTGAACGTCTTTTGCGGGTAATGCAAACCAATGTCATCGGAACGATATTATGTGCAAAAGAAGCGGTAACCCGTATGTCTATAAAACATGGAGGTATGGGAGGAGCAATCGTCAATGTATCTTCAATTGCGGCTAAGACCGGCTCCCCTTTTGAATATGTTGATTATGCCGCTTCCAAGGGAGCTATTGATACTTTTACTGTTGGATTGGCCAAAGAGGTTGCGGCAGAAGGTATTAGGGTGAATGCTGTCCGTCCCGGTTTGGTTTATACTGATATCCATGCCTCTGGTGGAGAGACTGATCGGGTAGAACGTTTGAAATCAAAGATTCCGCTCAAAAGAGGCGGGGAAGCGAATGAAGTAGCGGAAGCTATCCTGTGGCTGCTTTCAAGCAAAGCATCATTTACTACGGGAAGCTTTATTGATGTAAGTGGAGGATTATAATTGAATGCAGTTATTAAATCAAGCCTGCCTGAGACAGACAGGCAAGTCCTACGGCATTTACAAGAACGGAAATCCTTATTTATTTTTACCGCTTATTCAAATGACTGACTAAGTTATCGTACATGCCTAACGGTATTAATGCCTGTACTATTCTTTAACAGTCCCATAGGGACGACCTATCTTCTTGCCAGAGGTTTCAACCTCTGGACAATTTGATAACAAAATCATCCGGCAAAGTCCCGTAGGGACGGACGATATTAAATCAGCACCATATGATTTTTATTTCAGAGATTCAATCTATTATTATTGCGTGGATGTGAACCTATATTAGTCCTGCCTGACAGACGGGTATGACCATTAAAGACAAATTATAAACAAATGAAGGAATTTTTAAAGAAGTTTTTCGAGTACAATTATCAGATAAATAAGGAATTGGACAAGCGGTTTAAGTCGTATGATTATGAACTGGACGCTGAGATTTGCAGACTTGCCAACCATATCCTGAATGCCCAGCAAGTCTGGATAGACAGGATCAATCAAAACAAACCGAAGATAAAACCTTGGGATGATTTCCCGATTGAATCCTTTTCCGGAAGAAATGAGCTGCTCAATCAAGAAGTCAAAAAGGTACTGGACAGTAAGGAGGTAGAGGAAATTATTTCATATAGAAATTTCTCCGGAGTCAGGTTTGAAAGCAGAATCTTGGATGTTCTGATGCATCTGGTAAACCATTCCACCTATCACCGTGGACAGATTGCCATGCAGATGCGGAAAATGGGAATGGAGCCTATTAGTTCTGATTATATTCATTTTAAAAGCTGACAGGGAATACGGTTTTGCCGGATAGGAGTTGTTTACATAAACATCTCATTATAAGGAATAAAGAGACTGAGTTTTCCGAAAAAGAATGTTAATTTGAGGGATTACTGGAGGATTTTGTGAAAACTTTAGAAAAAATATTATGAAATCGAGCATGTCGAAGACGACACACAACTTGTCCCGAACTTGCTTCGGGAGGGGGATGATTATTCGCCTGGCGAGATTCTCCCGATCCGCCGCGGCGGACGGGACAGGCTATCTGACCTCTTAAAACAAAATATAAACAGATGAAAACTTTAATAAGGATATTAATCGTAATTGGAGTATTGATAGCAATTCCACTGGTTGTGGCATTATTTGTAAAAAAGGAATATGCAGTTGAAAAAGAAATTGCAATCGACAAATCAAAATCCGAAGTCTTTGAATACATAAAATACCTCAAAAACCAGGACAATTACAGCAAGTGGAGCAATATGGATCCCGACATGAAAAAATCATACGAAGGAACGGACGGCACGGTCGGTTTTGTTTCCCGTTGGGAAAGCGACAACAAAGAAGTGGGCGTAGGCGAACAGGAAATCAAGAAAATTACAGAAGGCGAAAGAATTGATTTTGAATTGCGTTTTTTTAAACCCTTTGAAGCTACGGAACCCGCATTTATGACAACCGAAACTGTAGCTGAAGACCAAACCAAAGTAAAATGGGGTTTCAGCGGGCACATGAATTATCCAATGAATATCATGATGCTGTTTATGGATTTTGAACAAATGATTGGAGATGACTTGCAAACCGGATTGGACAAATTAAAAACGGTATTGGAAAGCCAACCATCCACACCCGATGGTAGTATTTCTTTTCTTGAAAATTATTATAACAGCACAGAAAGTAAGTTGAAAAATGTCATTTCCGGGCTTAGCGAAGCACAACTCAACTTTAAGCCATCGGCAGACCAATGGTCTGTGGCACAATGTCTGGAGCATATTATCGCTTCCGAACAAATGCTTTTTGAAATGGGAAAAAAGGAAATGGAAAAACCCGCTCAGCCCGAACGGAAAGCTGAAATAGAAACAACCGATGCCGAGCTGATAAAAATGACTACAGACCGCTCAGAAAAGTATCAGGCTCCTCAAGAATTGCAGCCTTCGGATAAATATTCCAATGCGCAGCTAGCATTAACAGATTTCACTGCAGGCAGACAACCCATTCTTAGCTATATCAAAAGTGCCAATCTAGAAAACCTCCGTAATCACATCAGTGAATACCCAACAGGAAAATCCGATGGCTATCAGAATTTCTTGTTTGTGGCGGCACATACTGCACGCCATACCAAACAAATAGAAGAGATAAAATCTAATCAGGCATTTCCCAAAAACTAAGGTAAGTATTGCTTTTTATAGGCAAACGGGGTCATTCCTGTTACTTTCCTGAAATGCCTGTAAAAATTTGAGACATTGTTGAACCCGCAATCATAACAAATCACCTCTATGGGCAATTTGTCATCTACCAAAGCCCTGCACACATTGGAAATCCGTATTTCAATCAGAAATTCGAAGAAGGTCTTATTGGTCATTTTTTTAAAGTATCTGGAAAAGCTGGATACACTCAGATTTGCTATAGATGAAATTAGCTCCAAACTGATTTCCTCGCGGTAGTGAGCCAAGACATAGGTGTAAATTTTTTCCAGTCGGTGCATTTCTGAGACATTGGCAAGGTGACTATTCGCATAGCCGGGGGAAATGGTTTCAAATTCTGAGGTAGCTCCTAATATCTGAAGAATTTTCAATAAATGAATTATACGCTCCAAACTGGATGCATTTACTATTTCATGTAAGGTCTGGGCAAGTTTCTCCTTGGTTTTGCCATGGATGATCATTCCCTTTTTGGCCGTTTCATAGAGAGCAGAAATAGCTTGGGTTTCCGGCAATTCAAGAAAATCTTTTCCAAAGCAGGTAGGTAAAAACTGAAGCACAAAAGCTTCCACTTCTTCCTTGGGATCTCCCCGAAAATACTTCTCAGAACAACGCCAGGTATGGGGTAGATTTTCTCCAAGCAGAATTAGATCCCCACCCGAGAAACTACTTACCGTGTCTCCGATGTATTGTGTTCCTTCACCCTTGATGATGTAATGCAATTCCAACTCCGGATGAAAATGCCAAAGGGTTCCAAAATTTGGTTTTTTATCGTGTCTGACACTGAAAGAGCTTTCAGATGTACTCGGGACTTTATGAAAATGTGGCTTCATGGATGATAGCTTATTCTTTATCCTGTCTGAAAGGTAATTTACTTTGACTGATGTCCAATATTATAGGATTTGAAATTAAATTCTGAATGCAATCGATATAATAAACATAATCAGGAGTCAATAATGATAGAATAGTATAATTTTTTGGCAAAATGTGATAATTAGCCACTTCTGTTTTCTCTCATATTTGTAAGGTTCATGCAGTAAACCCGAGAGAATGATGATGTACGAGACAAAAAAAATACCGGTAGTAGCGAGTGGTGATCTAAGGCTGGATGCTAACCGCGTCGGTTGGGGATATCAGGAAAAAATGGAGCAACAACTGGCCATAACTTTGGCGGAATTTGGCTATGAGATTGAGCGGGGACACGGGTATGATCCCCTCAAACAGCATGGATTTATAGACTCCCAGAAGATGGGAATAGAAGTCTTCAAAAAAATCGATCCTAACCTTCCGATCATAGTGGCAGAAAGTGTCTGGCAATACACGCATCATGTTCTTCCGGGATTGATGACTCACAAAGGGCCAATTTTAACACTTGCAAACTGGGAAGGAATGTCTTCAGGTCTAGTAGGGATGTTAAATCTAAACGGATCTTTGACTAAAGCTGAGGTTGACTATAGCACACTTTGGAGTAAGGATTTTCAAGATGACTTTTTTAAGGAGAAACTAAAGGAATGGTTGTCCACGGGAACTATCCAAAAGGACGACTCCCATGTCAGCACTTTCGATTCTTTGGATATTTCGGATGCTGCAAGAAAATCGGCAGAAGCCTTCGCACTGGACTTTGTCAAGAATAAGGCAATTATGGGGGTGTTTGATGAAGGATGTATGGGGATGTTCAATGCAATAGTACCGGACAGGCTACTCCACCGGCTTGGAATATTTAAGGAGCGGCTAAGCCAATCTGCTCTCTATGCGGAGATGATGGATGTGGACCAATCGGAGGCGCAGCAAGTCCTGGATTGGTTGCTTGGAAGAGGGATGGGATTCAACTGGGGGACTGATCCCGAAGTTGACCTGACTGTAGAGCAGACGCTGGAGCAATGTAAAATGTATATCGCTGCAGTAAGAATCGCAGATCAATACGGATGTGATACGATCGGCATACAATACCAGCAGGGATTGAAGGATCTGGTCGCAGCCAGTGATCTCGCAGAGGGACTTCTGAATAATACGGACAGACCTCCTGTTTTCGACAGAAAAGGAAGAGAGCTGTATGCCAAATCACTGATTCCCCATTTTAATGAAGTGGATGAATGTGCGGGGATTGATGCGCTGATCACTACCAAACTTTGGGATAGACTGGGACTTCCTCCTGAAACTACCCTGCACGATATCCGCTGGGGAGAAGAATATATGATCAATGGGCGTATGGAATTCGTTTGGGTCTTTTTGATTTCGGGTGCGGCTCCTCCGGCCCATTTCATAGGGGGGTATTCCGGAGCGAGTAGTGAAAGACAGCCTCCCATGTATTTCAAGAAAGGGGGTGGTAGTCTTAAAGGAATCAGCAGACCGGGCCATATCGTATGGAGCAGAATATATATCGAGGATGACAGCCTGAAGTGTGACTTGGGTGTAGGAGAGGTGGTCACGCTTCCCGAAGAAGAAACCCAAAGAAGATGGGAAAATACCACTCCGGCATGGCCGATTATGCATGCGGTGCTTCCGGGGATTTCCAAAGATCAAATGATGGGACGTCACAAAGCCAATCATATACAGGTTGTCTATGCCGAGTCTAAGAAATGGGCAATTGAAGCAGCAAAGTCAAAAGCAGTGGTTTTTAATTCCTTCGGGATTGAAACCTTCGTCTGTGGAGAGCTCAATTAACTAATACTAACCCAAAAACCTTAATATAATGAATGTAAGACTACCTTATTTCAGGAGGCATTCAATTTTGATGATGCTTTTGCTCCTTGGGGCATGTGCATTTTCGAATGCTTCCTATGCACAGCAACATGCCGTAAAAGGGAAAGTGACAACAGGAGATGATCCAATGGGACTACCCGGTGTAAACGTGTTGTTGAAAGGAACGGCCATCGGTGCAGTGACAGATATTGATGGCAATTATTCAATTAATGTCCCGGATGATGGAGGTGTTTTGGTCTTTTCGATGATAGGATTTGAATCAATAGAAGAAGAAATCGGAAATAGATCTGAAATCAATCTGGTGATGAGGGAGGATATAGCCGGTCTCGAAGAAGTGGTAGTGGTGGGTTACGGCACACAAGTAAGAAGGAATATTACCGGATCAATTTCCTCGGCGGATTTATCCGGAAGCAATGATGATGTCACCGTGACCGAAGCTATGGTAGGTATTCCCGGAGTTCAGTTCAATGAAACAGGGAGACCCGGTCAAGTAGGAAATATTTTGATCCGTGGACAAAACTCGCTGAGTGGATCCAATAGCCCTCTGATCGTACTGGATGGAATTATTTTCGGAGGTAACCTAAATGACATTAATCCTAGGGATGTCCAAGCTATGGAAATATTAAAGGATGCAAGTTCTACTGCTATCTATGGATCCAGAGCTGCGAATGGGGTAATATTAATCACCTCTAAAAGTGGTACTACCGAGACTCCATCGATTAGCCTTAATACATATACCGGGGTTTCTGAATGGGCATCAGAACTTAAGCTCTTAAGCCCCGATAGGTATTTGCAAAGAAGATTGGATTGGAGAAGGCAGTCTGGGCTGGAGGCTGATCCAAATTCCATAGAAAATTATATCTCATCCACAGAGGCTGAAAATTATCGAAACGGTAACTCGATTAATCCTTGGAAAGAAATTTCCCAGCAGGGTAGATCAAGTGCTATCGATCTTAATATTTCGGGTAGGACCAAAGCCACAAACTACTTCCTGTCGGCATCTGTAAGTGATGATAAAGGTTTGATTCATAACGATAATCAAAAGAGAAACACATTTCGGGTAAATATCACCAGTACCATCAAGCCTTGGCTACAGATCGGAACAAATACCATGTTCTCTCATAGAGATTTGTCGGGTGTAAGTGCGAGTGTACGGGATGCTTATAGGATGAGTCCGCTGGGAACCATGTATTATGATGATGGTTCGCCGACGCAGTTCCCCGTACCCGACGAGCAGGCAGCAGGCAATCCTATGAGAACCACTCTTCTCTCGGACAACGAGGAGATAAGCGAAAACCTGTTTAGTAATTTTTTCGCCAAAATCGATGCTCCGTTTTTGGAAGGACTGTCCTATAGAGTGAATTTCTCCCCTAGTTATCAATGGAGCCATGAATACAACTTTGTACATCAGGACAAAAATGTATCATTCAACAATACTTCGGCAAGTAAACTGAATGAGAGGCAATACAATTGGGTTCTGGAGAATATTTTGACCTATACCAAGAGTATTGGGAAGGACCATAATTTTGACCTGACGTTACTTCTGGGAAGAAATCACATGGAAGCTGAGACTACTCTTGCCGCCGGCGAGCAGTTTAATGTTGATGTTCTTGGCTTTAATAATCTGGGGCTTGGTGAAATTCAGCGTATAAATTCTTCTGCCTATGCTGTAGATATGGTTTCCTATATGGCAAGGCTAAATTACCAATTCAAAAATCGCTATCTGTTGACGCTGACAGCGAGAAAGGATGGAAGTTCCGTTTTCTCAGTAAACAATAAATACGCAACCTTCCCATCAGGTTCTCTTGCCTGGATCGTAACAGATGAAGGTTTTATGGGCAATGTTAATTTCTTGGATATGCTGAAATTAAGAGCTTCCTATGGAGCAGTGGGGAATCAGGCTATCGAACCGTATCAATCGTTGACCTTGTCATCCACCCAAAGGTATGTGTTTGGCGATGGAGGCGGCAGCAGTTTAGGGGTGGTCACCTCTACTTTGGGAAATGATGATCTGACATGGGAAACCACCAAAACAGCAAATTTTGCAGTCGATTTTGAATTATTCCAAAGAAGAATCGCAGGTACAATTGAATACTATAACAGTAATACAGAAAACTTACTGGTAAGAAGGAATATTCCCATCATGAACGGGTACACAAGTATTCTGACCAATGTGGGTGAAGTGAATAACAGGGGTATAGAGCTATCTCTTTCAACAGACAATATCAGGAAAGAGCAGTTTAATTGGAGTACTGATTTTACGTTTTCCCATAACAAAAATGAAATTGTTCACTTGTTCAAAACAGATTTGAATGGGGATGGTAGGGAAGATGATAATATTGCCAATAGCTGGTTTATCGGGAAGCCTATTAATTCCTACTATGACTATGCTTTTGATGGTATATATCAAGAGGGAGATGAAGATATTCCCGCCGGATCTCAGGCAGGTTTTGTAAGGGTGAAGGATCTGAATGGTGATGGAGTGATTACCCCGGATGATAGGACTGTGGTTGGTTCCGGCAACATTCCCAAGTATCAATTTGGGCTTAGAAACAATTTCACATACAATAATTTCTCCCTGTCAATTTTTATTAATGCAATGCAGGGATGGATTGCACCCTTCAATCTGATCAACCCGCTAGTGCCGGGAAGGAGTCTGAACCAGCTGGATGCAGGTTGGTGGACGCCTGAGAATCAATCTACTGATAGGCCTTCCTTGACATATTCCAATCCACTTCAGACTAATTGGTATATGAGTAGGGATTTTGTCCGGCTTAGGGATGTGACCTTCTCTTACGAGTTCAATCGGACAATGCTGGATAAACTCAAACTGAGTGGATTGAAGGTCTACGTTACGGGAAAAAATCTGGCCACGATCACAGATTGGCTGGGTACAGACCCTGAGAATGGCGGTTCCTACACGAGCGAGCAGGGTAGTGATAATCTTTATCCTATGCCGAAAACATTTTTGGTTGGGCTGAATGTCTCATTCTGATTCTTACCAATTCACCTTTAAAGATTAGACAAATGAAGATCTTAAAAATAAAAAAATCAGGACTGGCGGCTATAGGGATGTGTTTCATGTCAGTATTAGTTTCTTGTAATGACGACTTCTTGTACGAAGAACCACTTTCTTCTTTAAGCGCTGACAATACCCTGGTTTCGGTTGCAGGATTTGAAACTTACCTGACCGGGTTGTCATGGGCGGCCAGAGAAGAATATTCCCAGGATGACAATACCTTTTTTATAACCAATTTCCCCGGTACAGATGTAGGAGAGGATGCGGGAGCGGAATATTTTACCTATAGGAATTGGATTTCTTACTTGACCTCTGTGACTCCTGAGGTAGGCAGAAATTGGAATTGGGCATATGGAACCATGCTTCCTCAGGCCAATACAGTAATAGTCTATGCTAATAAAGAGGGGAATAAGGGGATTTGGGAGAGTGATGCTCAGAAAAATGCCGTGATAGCAGAAGCAAGGTTTTACAGGGCCTATGCCCATAACTTTCTTGCCAATCTTTATGGAGGTGTTCCTATAGTCGACACTATTCTCAATGTGCCAAAATACGATTATGTGAGAGCTGAGCGAGAGGAAGTGTATGAGTTTGCCAAAAATGATTTGGAATTTGCCTCCCAATGGCTGCCTTCCGCTAACCAAACTATGCCGGGCAGAATCAGTAAAGGAGCGGCTGATCATCTACTGACTGAATTGTACATTAGTTTGGGTCAGTATGAGAAGGCTATAGAAAGTGCTTCAAGAGTAATCGAATCAGGTGATTACAAGCTTATGACTTCAAGATTTGGCAGCAGTCAGGGTGAGGAAGGTGATGTGTTTTCGGATCTGTTTAAAGACGGGAATTTCAATAGAAGCTCCGGCAATATGGAGTCAATTTATGTTTGGCAGTTTGAGAGTTTTACTGTCGGTGGTGGTGGAACAAGAGACGGTAATCAAGCAGTAAGGAATTTTGGGCCGTTCTTTGTGAGAATTCTAGATCCTAATGGTGTTCCAAATGTCCCGACCGATGAGATGGGCAGAGGGGTAGGTAGAGTGAGAGGAACTGTTTATTCGCTTTATGAAATTTGGAATGATGCAAATGATATTCGAAATTCAGATTTCAACATGCGTAGGGATTTTTATTACAATAACCCCAACTCGCAATATTTTGGGCAATTGGTTCCGCCAAAAACTTCGGCAGAAGATACTCTTCGAAGCATGTATTCCTATCCCAGAAAAATAGAAGGAGAACCTTGGAATTTGAATAACACATCAGGAAGGACTTCCAAGGATGTGTATGTCTATAGACTGGCTGAAACTTATCTGCTCCGGGCTGAAGCATACCTTAGAAATGGAAATACCGATAAGGCAGCGGAAGATATAAATGCGTTACGGGCACGTGCCAATGCAGGTTTAATTAACGTAGGCAATGTCTCTCTGGATCTTATTCTTGATGAAAGAGCGCGGGAACTTCTTTTTGAAGAACCTAGAAGACGGACATTGATACGCATGGGTAAATTGGTAGAACGGGTGAAGCAATATGGATTATTGGAAAGCTCCCGCAATACAATTCAAGATCACAATGGATTATGGCCTATTCCCCAGGTTGTCATTGATGCAAATTTTGGAGCGGAATTAGAACAAAATCCAGGATATTGAGTGTCACAACAGGATATAAATAGTTATATAAATGAAGATAAACATGCGTACTACTTTAATTGGTTTTGCAACATTGCTTTTTCCTCTTATGGCATCAGCACAACAAGCTCCAAATGATATTACAGGCAACTATTACTTGCCGCCGGTTTCCAAACCCGGAGAAGGAGGCTTACTGAAGTCAGAGTTGATTTATGAACTGGACAATAGACCAACTCCCGAGGTTCATGCTTCCACCTTAATTGAAACTCCTGAAGGTATAGTATCGGCTTTTTTTGGGGGAACCCATGAAAATAACCCGGATGTGGGAATCAGAATATCCCGCCTTGTAGAAGGGGAATGGACATGGCCTGAGGAAATTGTCAATGGCGTACAAAATGATACGCTCCGATATCCATGCTGGAATCCTGTGCTATTTCAACCTGAAGGAAAGCCCCTGATGTTGTTTTACAAAGTTGGCCCCAGCCCGACCACCTGGTGGGGAATGCTGACTACTTCGACAGATAACGGCAAAACCTGGAGTACTCCTATCAAATTGGGGGAGGATCCTAAAATCGGCCATATTATAGGCCCGGTGAAAAACAAACCGGTACAGTTGAAGTCCGGAAGGATAATTAATCCCACAAGTCTGGAATACATTATCAATGGGAATGAACAAGACTGGATGGTGTATTTTGAGGTTAGTGATGATGGAGGTGACACTTGGGAAATTATAGGCCCTGTGCATGACGGAGTTGAATTTGATGCCATTCAGCCTAGCATTCTGACGTATGCTGATGGAAGAATCCAGGCAATTTCCAGAACCAAACAAGGAGTGCTTTCTCAGATATGGTCAGAGGAGGAGGGAGAAACTTGGGGAGAAATGACTGCCTTGACTTTACCTAATCCCAATTCGGGTACTGATGCTGTCACTCTTGCGGATGGCAGACAACTGCTGATCTATAATCACTCTACCAAGGAAGGAAAGCAACCTAACGGAAGGAATATTCTAAATCTTGCCATATCAGAGAATGGGCAAGACTGGAAACCGGTGATGACCTTTGAAAATGAGCCAATTGAAGACGGGTATGCATATCCATCCATAATTCAGGCTTCGGATGGGCTTGTCCATATCACTTATACCTATAATAGGAGGTCTATAAAATACGCAGTGATTGATCCCAATAAGTTGTAACCGAGTAGTCAATATATATAAAATGAGATTTTTAAAGGAAGGGATAGTACTTGCTTTTCTAGTATATGAAGGAATTCCCATGGCAATTGCCCAGCAAAAAGAAAAATTTATTGAACATAAGGTGGTGTTTCAAGAAGATGGTCAGTATGGCGGATGGCCTGCAAATCATGGTATTTGGGGTTGGGGAGACGAAATTTTAGTAGGATTTGTCAAAGCTTCATTCAAACAGTCAGAGCCGGGATTGCATACCTATGATCCCAAGTCCGCAGAGAATCAGTACGCCAGAAGTTTGGATGGTGGTGAGACTTGGGATATCCAAGATGCTTATTCTTTGGGACAGACAGGTTGGGGACATGACAACAACATCATTCCGGATAAAGCCGAAAAACCTGTTGTTCTGAAAGAACCTATGCCGGATTTTACCTCTGAGGGCTTTCTGTTGACCTTTTTGAGGCATAATAATCATGATGGTCCCAGTCATTTCTACTATTCCCGGGATAAGGGGACACATTGGGAAGGGCCGTATGTATTTCCAAGTATGGGAACTTCCGGAATAGCAAACAGAACAGACTACCATGTGGAGGGGAAACAAGTTTTGAGTGCTTTTGTGACCACCGCCAAAGCCAATTCAAAAGAAGGACGGGTGGCATTCGTAAGAACTCAAGATGGAGGGTTGAATTGGAACTTGGTTTCCTGGATTACTGCCGAGCATGGAGGTTTTGATATCATGCCTTCATCGGTGCGATTATCAGAAAATGTATGGCTGACTACGATCAGAACGAGGCTGGAGAATGGTCAAAATTTGATTTCAAGCTATATATCCAAAGACAATGGAAATACTTGGAATAAATTAGTCGATCCTGCTCCCGATACTGGAAGAGGAGGATCGCCACCTGCATTGGTCCAACTGAAAGATGGGAGATTGGCACTTGGGTATATTCATAGAAGCGAATTCGGATCCCGGGTGCATGCACGTTTTAGCGAAAATAATGGAACATCCTGGGGAGATGAAATCATATTGCGGAGTGGCGATGGAGCGAATAGGGATGTAGGATATCCCAAAATGATACAAAGAGCCGATGGAAAGCTGGTGATGATATACTATTGGAATAATACCAATCAATCCGATGCCAAACCATACCGATACATAGCAGCTACTGTATTTGATCCGGAAGAGTGGAAATAGTCGGGGGACAGCTTCCGGAATCTCAGTGAAAGTTGAGGATCTCACCCTACGACGTTGCTAAATACCAAGTAGCAATACCATGGTTTTTTGAGAGCAATGATTCAGATAACACTTGAAATTGAGCTGCTTCGGTCATCGGTCTTCCTGCCATTAAACCAAAGAAGATATGGCTACTGGAATCATTGAGGATAATCATTAATCATTCAAACAGCTATTAAAACCAAGAAACCCTTTCTCGTGATACATTCAGGAAAATATTTTGGTTTGGTGTTACGGGAAATTTGTTTTCTGGGACTGATTCTGATGCAGGGATCTGCGCTAGGCTGCAATTTAAACTATTCAAAAGTGGACAAAGAAATAGAGGGGTCAGATACTCTTAAGGCAAAGGAAATACAGATGACCTTTGGTCACAAAGGTCATTTCCTAAATCAGCGACAGGCGTTTTCACCTGATGATAAGTATTTGGTGTTTGACAACAGAAATGATGATTCCAAAATAGGGGAAAATGGGACTATCCAGCTTGTAAATGTTGGTTCTGGGGAAATTCAAACTATTTATAAACTGGAGAATCAGACCAACTATGGCCCGGGTGTAGGAGCAGCAAGCTTTCATCCGGAAAGAAACGAAGTGGTGTTTATCCATGGGCTAAAGAATGCCTCAGCCGAAATACCCTATGGAGTTACCCGTCGCTTTGCCATGCAGGTTGACCTGAATAATGCCAACAGTGCCCAGCCTATGGATGCCCGGGATGTGACTGTGCCGTTCACCAAAGGTGCCATGAGAGGTGGGACACATGCGTATTCGTACAGCGCAGACGGGCCGTTTGTAAGCTTCACCTATAACGATGCGATTTTGGAAGGTGAGTCTAAACAAAACCATCAGGTACAGGATCTTCGGACTGTGGGAGTATTTGTGCTAGGGAAGCCAGTTTTCATTGAAGGGGAGAAAAATGAGGAGAATTTCGACGGGAATGCCTATGCTATTTTACTGGCCAAAGTAAAAGCCAATCCACAACCCGGATCGGATGAAATAGCTAAAGCCTACGAAGAATGCTGGGTGGGAACTACGGGGTCTGCTAAGCCAAACGGAAAGGAGAAAAAAGTAGCTTTGGCCTTCTTGGGTGATGTTGTTTCATCATCCGGAGAGAAAGTAACGGAGGTATTTATAGCGGATATTCCTGAGAATATTCTTGGCTTTTTGGATACTGTAAATGCAGGAAGTACCACTGAATTACCTTCCGTCCCAGGGGGGGTAGAGCAACGCAGATTGACTTTCACCACCACAAATAAATATCCCGGTGTGCAGGGGCCAAGGCAGTGGCTGAGAAGTTCTCCGGATGGAAATTTCATTTATTTCTATCAAAAGGACGATGCGGGCATTGTTCAGATCTTTTCTGTCTCTCCGAATGGAGGAGAGATACTTCCCATCACTACTAATGATTTTTCTGCAGACACTTCCTTTTCATTGAGTTCAGACGGGAAGTACTTGGCCTATGGAGCAGCAGAAGCCATGTATGTGACACGGGTTGCGGATGGAATGACCATGCAGGTCTTGGCCGCTCCCACCGGCCAAACAACCTCACTTAGTAATATTAACTGGTCCAACTCAGGATACAGATTGGCATACAACAGAAAAGTCGGTCAGGGAGATCAGGCTTTTTTTCAAATTTTTACATTAAACCTTTCAACCTTGGTTGATCACTACTTATGACACAATTTTCTAAAACAAAAGAGCCTTTAAGAGGCATAGTTCCACCTATGGTAACGCCGCTGAATGCAGATGGATCCCTGGATTCAGAAAGTGTGGAAAAACTAATCGAACATTTGATTGCAGGAGGAGTTCACGGCATTTTTATACTTGGGACTACGGGTGAATTCTCAGGATTGAGCTACCATACCCGTAAAGAACTGATCAGACAGACCTGTAGTCTGGTAAAGGATAGAGTGCCTGTGTTGGTGGGAATAACCGACGTTTCCAAGGAAGAAAGTATTGATCTGGCAGAAGTCGCTGCTTCGTCCGGAGCCTATGCCGTAGTAGCCGCTCCACCTTTCTATGCGAATATTGACCAGCAGGAAATCTACAGCTACTTTAAGCAATTGGCTGATGCTATTTCCTTACCGATGTTTCTTTACAATATGCCGTCCCATACCAAGCTCACCATAGAAGTGGATACGGTGGTCAGGCTAGCTGTCCATGAAAGAATTATAGGTTTGAAAGACAGTTCTGCCAATGGGGTTTATTTTCAGTCCTTATGTCACGTATTTGCAGATCAGGAGGATTTTGTGCTGATGGTCGGCCCGGAAGAAATGATGGCTGAAACAGTGTTGATGGGGAGTTTTGGAGGTGTTTGTGGTGGAGCCAATCTTTTTCCCAAACTGTATGTGGAACTGTATGAAGCTGCTGTTGATAGGGATTTTGAGAAGATAAAATCCTGTCAGCATGCCGTTATGGAGATCAGCAGAAATATCTATCAGGTCGGATACTATAAATCCAGTTACATGAAGGGTTTGAAAACGGCCATGTCTTTTCTTGGGTTATGCCAGCCTCAGTTTGCAGCGCCTTTATATCCTTTTTCCGAAGCTGAAGTAAAAGAACTGCGATCCCGATTCGAGAAGATAACATCATCATTTATGTTTCAATCCTCTTAAACCCGGATTTTGCATTAGGTTTCGTTAAGAGACCATTAATTGCAATAAAATCAGGCTGTTTGGAGACTGAGTTATAGCACCGCTATGGTGAAGTCGAAAACTGCAACGCAGTGACTGATTTTGAAGCAATTATTGGCCGCAATAGAAATGCTAATGCATAATGCGGGTTAAACAAAATCTGTAATTTTCATAGTGCCACAAGCTTCCTGCTTACCCAAAATATCTCTTAGTAATGGATTTACCGATAATAGATTTAGTAGTTTTTCTGGTTTATATGGCGGCAATTGTGCTGTTTGGGATTTCCTTTTCTTTCCGAAAAAGAACCGCACTGGAATATACTACCGGGGGAGGGCGGCTTCCTAGCTGGGCCATAGGGATGTCCATCTTTGCGACGTTTGTCAGTAGCATCAGTTTTCTTGCTCTTCCCGGAAATGCCTATTTATCCAATTGGAACGGATTTGTATTCAGTCTGTCTATTCCGCTGGCGGCATGGATTGCGGTACGCTATTTTGTCCCGCTCTATAGGAAGCTACAGAGTGAATCCGCCTATTACTACCTGGAAACACGGTTTGGTACTTGGGCGCGAACTTATGCTTCTGTGTGCTATCTACTGACGCAGCTAGCTAGGATGGGAGCCATCATGTATTTGCTGGCTTTGCCTATGAATGCGCTGTTTGGCTGGAGTATTCCATTGATAATCATCTGCACGGGAATAAGTGTGATAGTCTATGCCATGCTTGGAGGAATTGAAGCGGTGATCTGGACGGATGCGATTCAGGGGATTGTGTTGATAGGGGGAGCAATACTTTGCCTCTTGGTAATCATGTTTTCCATGCCGAACGGACCCGGAGAAGTCTTTGCCATCGCAGCGGAAGCTGACAAATTCAGCTTGGGAAGTTTCGAGTTTAATTTTGTGGAATCTACCTTTTGGATGATTTTGGTCTATGGACTGTTTATCAATCTCCAGAATTTCGGAATTGATCAGAGTTACATCCAGCGGTACATTACCGCCCGGACTGAAAAGGAAGCTAAGCGCTCCACTTGGTTTGGTAGTCTCTTGTATGTGCCAGTATCCCTCTTGTTTTTCTTTATAGGTACGGCACTGTTTTCCTATTATCAGGTATTTCCGGAGCTGCTTCCCGAAAATCTGAAAATGGCAGAAAATGCCGATAAAGTCTTTCCCCATTTCATCGTATCGGGGCTGCCTACGGGACTGACCGGATTATTGATTGCGTCCATATTTGCTGCCGGCATGAGTACGGTTTCCACCAGCATCAATAGTTCCGCCACGGTTTTTCTATCGGATCATTACCGGAGGTATATTCATAAAAACACCACAGAAAAGCAATCCATGCGGGTATTGTTGATTGCTTCCTTTGTGATGGGGGGACTGAGTATAGTGGTTGGCTTGGCATTCAATGGAGTCACCAGCGCTTTGGATGCCTGGTGGGCTTTATCGTCTATATTCAGTGGGGGAATTCTCGGTCTTTTCTTACTTGGATTTGTGGTGAGAAAAGCTCGCAGCAAAGCGGCTGCCATCGGTGTTTTTTGTGGCGTTCTTGTGATTGGTTGGATGAGTCTTTCACCTGTGCTTTTTGCAGACACTTCTCTGGAAGGGTTTAAAAACACACTGCACACCAATCTTACAATCGTAATGGGAACGCTGACCATTTTTATTGTTGGCTTTCTACTTACCGGTCTTTTTTCCAACACTAAACACAGCACAGTAAAATGACATATGTAATAGGATTGGACTATGGCACAGACTCAGTCCGTGCGCTACTGGTCAATACCGAAGATGGAGAAACTATGGAAAGTTCTGTTTTCTCATTTCCAAGATGGGCACAGGGACTTTACTGCGATCCTGCCAAAAGTCAATTTAGACAGCATCCTCTGGATCATTTGGAAGGTTTGGAGAAAACTGTTTCTGAGGTGGTCAGAAAATCCGGAGTGAATAAGAACCTGATCAAGGGCATTTGTGTGGACACCACAGGGTCATCGCCCATGGCTGTGGATGAAAAAGGCGAGTCTTTGGCCATGACTCCCGGGTTTGAAAATAATCCGAATGCCATGATGGTGCTCTGGAAAGATCATTCCTCCATTAAAGAAGCGAATGAAATCACTGAACTGGCGAGGAGCTGGGGAGGAGAGGATTTTACCAAATACTCCGGGGGAATCTATTCTTCTGAGTGGTTCTGGTCCAAAATACTGTCCATTCACCGCAAAGATTCAAATGTCGCCAAAGCAGCTTTTTCCTGGATGGAGCATTGTGATTACATCACGGGTGCGCTTACAGGGCAGTCTCCAATACATGTGAAGAGAAGTAGATGTGCTGCGGGTCATAAGGCTCTTTGGCACCGGGACTGGGGTGGACTGCCCGCCGGGAAGTTTTTGTCGTCACTCGATCATTCATTAGCCGACCTCAGAGAGAACCTGTACTCTCAAACTTATACCTCCAATGAATCTGCGGGTAAAATCAGTGGAAAATGGGCTGCCAAACTTGGGTTGTCAGAAGATACCGTTATTGCCGTGGGGACGATTGACGCGCATGCCGGTGCAGTGGGTGCGGGGATTCGGGAGCATGCCTTGGTCAAAGTCGTGGGAACCTCTACCTGTGATATTTTGGTGGCCTCTCCTCAGGAAATGGACAAGAAACTGATCAAAGGAATATGCGGTCAGGTAGATGGATCTGTACTTGCAGGATTGATCGGACTGGAAGCGGGACAAGCCGGTTTCGGTGATGTATTGGCTTGGTTTAGTCGACTACTTTTGGCTCCGTCTATTCAGTTGATCAGCAAGAGTAAGCATATTGATAGCCTTAATAAAGAGAAATTACTTGCTGAAATGGAAGAGGAAATGCTGATTCACTTGTCTGAAGAAGCATTGAAATTGCCCCAAGGGGATAGCAATATCGTAGCGCTGGATTGGATTAACGGACGTCGTTCTCCCGATGCGGATGAATCGCTTCAGGGAGCTTTGTTGGGATTGGATATGGGCACTTCTGCTGCTCATCTATTCAGAAGTCTTGTTGAGTCCTTATGTTTTGGCTCAAAGAGGATCATAGACCAGTTTGAAGAAGAAGGTCTGCGGATAGATGAGGTGATCGCAGTAGGAGGCGTTGCCAATAAGTCAAAACTGGTGATGCAGATTATGGCGGATGTGCTGGGGAGAACTATCAAAATCACAGCATCCCCCCAAACTCCTGCCTTGGGTTCGGCTATTTATGCTGCTGTGGCATGTGGAATTTATTCTTCTATGGACAGCGCGATTAAGATGATGGGGCCTGATTTCAGTCAGATTTATAAGCCAGATATGGAGAAAAAAGAATTTTACGCCAAAAAATACAGGAGTTATATCAGGCTGGGGAAAACGGCGGAGGAGCACAACAAAATGTGACAACCAAAATCAGGTAAGGTCAAATCCGTCTTAGGTCTCCCGTCCGATAAAACAAAGAAAATATAGTTACTGGCATCATTTCGGATAATCATATGTTATAAAATTAACCCGTGGTTCGGCGAACTAATCCGGGAGTAACTGCGTCAATGAGTAGAGACGTTTAATCGTTTTTGATGGAGTTATTCCCTTAACTTGCACTGTGCATGAGAATTTCTATTAGAGATTTTAACGCCTAATCCGGGTTTAAAAAACTAACTGCTTGTAATCCAATGGATGACCTTTTTGCCGCTAGATCTCAGATGGCTCTTTCGCTGGGATTTCATATCATTTTCGCATGCATTGGAATGGTGATGCCATTTTTCATGGCGACCTCCCACTACAAATACCTAAAAACAAACAATCCTATCTACAAGGAGCTTACTAAAGCCTGGAGTAGGGGGGTGGCAATTTTTTTTGTGACAGGAGCGGTATCCGGGACGGTATTGTCATTCGAGTTGGGGTTGCTCTGGCCTGAGTTTATGCTGCATGCAGGGCCTATTTTTGGAATGCCATTTTCTTTGGAAGGAACGGCATTTTTCATTGAGGCGATTGCTTTGGGATTCTTTCTTTACGGTTGGGGAAAGTTTAAGCCTTGGTTCCACTGGTTTACAGGAGTAGTGGTGGGAATTAGTGGCTTGGCTTCAGGGATATTGGTAGTAGCTGCAAATGGCTGGATGAACAGTCCAAGTGGCTTTGATTACGTGGATGGGAAATTCCTCAATATAGATCCTGTGGTAGCAATGTTCAATGACGCTTGGTTTACCCAGGCACTGCATATGACGCTGGCGGCTTTTGCAGCTACCGGATTTGCGGTGGCAGGAATCCATGCATTTATGATGCTGAAAGGAAAAAATGGAGATTTTCACCGCAAAGCATTTACCATTGCCATTGTATTTGGAGCAATCGCTGCGCTACTTCAACCTATTTCCGGGGATATTTCCGCCAAGGATATAGCAGTGAGACAGCCTGCAAAACTTGCCGCAATGGAAGCTCATTTTCATACAGAGGAAAAAGCTAGTTTGATCATAGGAGGTATTCCCGATGTAGAAACTAAGGAGGTCAATTATGCCATTAGAATTCCGGGAGCTTTGAGTTTCCTTGCCCATGGAGATTTTGAGGCGGAAGTCATGGGATTGGATCAGTTTCCCGAGGAACACCATCCACCGGTGATGGTGACGCATTTTGCTTTTCAGATTATGGTGGGATTGGGGATGATCATGGTTGGGCTGAGCTTATTGTATTTCATTGCTCTATGGAAAAAGAAAAGCTGGCAGCTCAAACGGTGGTTTCTATGGCTTTTTGTTTTGGCGACACCGCTGGGATTTATCGCCCTGGAAGCCGGATGGACGGTCACCGAAGTGGGAAGGCAGCCGTGGATTATCTATGAGATTATGCTTACCAAAGATGCCGTAACGCCTATTCCGGGAATCCAATATTCATTCTTCATATTTACCGCGATTTATCTCTCGCTTACAGTCATAGTGACATTTTTGCTTTATAGGCAGATCAAAGCTGTACCTGAGACATTAAATCAAAAACGGGAAGCATCGGCTGACTCTTAAACTGAAATTATGCTCTATGTAGTTATCATTTTCCTTTGTCTGTCGCTGCTGATGTATGTTCTTCTCGGCGGTGCAGATTTTGGCGCGGGGATTCTTGAGCTATTCACGCCATCCTCTATGAGGAATCAGCTTCGTGATACTACCTACAAGACGATCGGCCCGATCTGGGAAGCAAATCACATGTGGCTGATTATAGCAATCGTGATTTTGTTTGTGGGCTTTCCCCCGATATACACCATGCTTTCCATACATCTTCATATTCCCTTGGCATTGATGCTTATCGGGATTATTGGAAGGGGGACTGCTTTCATTTTTCGACATTATGATGCGTATCAGGACGATATGCAGAAAGTCTATAATTTTATTTTTACCTATTCGAGCTTTATTACCCCATTTTTCCTGGGCCTGATCTTCGGAGCATCAGTCGGTGGTCAAATTGATCCGGAAGCTACCGGGTTTTATGAGGCATATATTCTTCCGTGGTTCAACCTGTTCAGTATTTCCGTTGGTGTTTTCACCGTGGCTATCTGTGGTTTTTTGGCATCGGTTTTTTTGGTTGGTGAGGCCAAAAGTGCTGATGTGAGACTGGTCGTGGTAGGAAAAGCTAAGCTGTTTATAGTATTTACAGTGTTGGCAGGTGGTTTTGTGTTCGCTTCCTCGATTATAGATGAGGTTCCTCTTGTAGAGTTGCTGCTTACTGAATGGATTACAATCGGGACACTGGTTCTGGCCACCATGGCTATGATTGTTCTCTGGATACAACTACGAAGTGGCAGTAACCTATTGGTACGTTTTCTATGCGGTTTTGTAGTTACTGCGATTCTATTGGCCTTTGGTTACCATTATTTTCCAGATATGATTATTACCAAATCAGGCGAAAATCTATCCGTTTTTAATTCTTCGGCAACAGACAAACCTATCGCTAATTTAGCTTGGGCACTGCTGATAGGCAGTGTGTTTATTTTGCCTTCGCTATTTTATCTGCTATATAGTTTTCAGGGGGATAAAGAGACTAATTAAGCTAATGGATGATGTTTTTTTATTTACCGCAATGGACGCAGAGATTTTCGCGGAGTTTGCAGTCATTTCGGATGAGTATAGTATTTCTAATTCAAGTTTAGACTTGGATTATATCACTAGAACGAATTGTAAAAATAGTACGCTATCAATTAAGATATGATTCCGTTTATAGGGAGCTTGGGCAGGGCGCAATAGCGAGGGTGCGGCTGGTTGAGGGAGGAAGCATTATTTCAAATCCGGACTTTCAAACCCTAGTTTTTTCAACCCCTCCTGTATTTCCGGTGCTCCCATAAATAATTTCCAGCCTAGCCCTGTTCTGTGATTTTCTATCATGGTGACCATGGGGCCTTGGTCTATAGCAAGGTAGCGGTTTGGATAGAAATCATGTTCAGGGCTCATTGCATCGTAGAATCCATATCTTCCCAATACTTTTTCTCCATAATTGTAATAGAGGTTTTTAATTACTTTCATGGATTCCTCAGGGGTATAGACGATGGAAGAAATGGCAGCCGTAGGAGAAATTACGCCGGTGTCATTTCCGGGAAAATGGGCATTATAGAAATTGATGGAGTAGGAGGCAGTGAGTCCCCACAAGTCTTCCCCATAACCTGCAAATTCCCCCGAGTTCTCTATACACCAAGCCCGGTTGATCAGCGTGTGGTTGGTATTTTCTTTTTGATAATCGGCATATTGATCCTTAAGTCCCATAGGGTTTAAACCCAGGTAAGAGTAGTGTGCCCAGAAAAGTGGCCCGCCCATCTTTTCAGCACCGTTATGCTTGAGCTGTAGCTCATAGCCAAAAGCTTCATTCTTGGCTTTGATAGCCCCGTTTCTTGCCCATCCTTTATGATACACAGCCGGATCTATCGAGTGTGTAGGAGAGGCTGCTGCCAGCACATAGGTAATCAGGCACTCATTGTATCCTTCCAGTGCAAAATTCATGTCCCAAGCATACTCCGGAGACCAATGCCAGTAGAGCACATCCTGGCCGTCTCGGGTGTACCAAGTCCAGTCCATTTCTTTCCACAGCTGATCTATTCCGGCAGCAACTGCCTTTTGGCGCTCATCGCCATCTTTGAAGTATTCCCGCACAGCGATAAGACTTTGAATCAAGAATGCTGATTCTACCAAATCACCGCCGTTATCTTTCTGTCCAAAAGGCTGGACTTTTCCGGTTTGACCATCCAGCCAATGGGGCCACACTCCTTTGAACCTGTCTGCTTTTTCCAAAAAACCGACGATTTTTTCAAAGCGTTCAACTCCCTGTTCCTTGGTGATCCAGCCTCTTTCCATCCCCGCGATAAGTCCAAAAATCCCCATTCCGGATCCTCCGGTAGTCACGATATGAGCATCATTCTGTGGGTATTTACCGTCAATGTGAATTCGCTCAGGAGCCATTCCCGAATTGGGCTCTGCGCCGTCCCAGAAGTAACGAAAGGTGTAGAACTCAACCATATCCAAAAGTTCCTCATCCGTCATTTTATGGGTTTTGGTGGCTGCTCTTCCGACTATGGTAGAATCCTCTCCAGAATAGGCTCTGATTTCATAATCCAGATCAAGTTCCATACCCAGATCATTTACAAAATCTAGGTATAGGGTGTCCTGTACTACTGCACGTCTGGTATAGGTCTTGTCATCCATACTTACCCATACTCCATAGGATTCCACATCCGGTGATTGGTTCCACGCCAGTTCCACATGAATATCGTAAGGGGTGGCTGTGATGGTGTCTTTGAGTTTTACTTCGTTGGAGCAACCAAAAGACAGGGCAGAGAGCGTTAAGACCGAAAGAAAAGGATATGATTTCATGTGTTTATAATTGTTTTTCTATTGTCACATGGAATCCCTGCCTAAAGGCGGCAGGCAGGTCGCATATGGGATAATCATCCCAGTGTATGATCCTGTAGGTACGGGATCATGCTCGATTTCATGTGTTTATAATTTGTTTTTTTAGCGGTCAGCCCGAATAGTTGGTGCAGGCTCGATTTCATGGCTTTAGAAAAAAGACTGATGATAAAATTAATAATCGCTTACCTGACATATTACTCAAGTTAGGGAAAATCCCGCCCACTAAATGCGGGCAGGATTTGACAAGCTTAATAGCCCGGGTTTTGCGCGATCAATCCGCCACTGATGTCGACCTCTGCCTGTGGAATAGGATAGACTTCATGCTTACCGGGAATCCAGTTGATTCCCAATGCCGCAAAGACTTCCTGCGCCTGGCTTTGTCTCACCAAGTCAAAGTAGCGGTGCTGCTCCATGGCCAGCTCTACTCTTCGCTCATGCCAAATTGCGGTACGGAGGGTAGCTTGGTCCGTTGCGGTGATATCCGGCAATACCGAGTCATCACCCTGTCGCGCCCGCTCACGGACCATATTGACATATGTTAAGGCTTGAGTTTGATTGCCGATTTCATTTGCAGCCTCGGCTGCAATCAGCAGCAGGTCAGCATATCTGAACAAGCGGATATTTGCACCACTGTTTCCAAATCCGGATGGCGGAACCTCCGGAACCCACGCTTTTCTGCTGAAACGTGCATTTTCTCCCATATTCGGATCAGCTTGCACTACCTGACCGGTAGGCAACGTGTCTCCATCGTTAATAATGGTAGCAGACATTCTCGGGTCATTTTCCTCATAAGCTGCCATCAAGTCATCTGACGGGCTATTAAATCCCCATCCATTGTTCGGGTTGCCACGAATTCCTTGGACTTCGCTGAACTGGGAACTTCCTCCGCCTGCTTCCAGAGCTACCGTGGACACTTCGAAAATACTCTCTGAGGAATGCTCTCCCTCTCGCTGGAATATGGCTTCGTAATCAGCGTAAAGCCCATATTCTCCACTGGAAATTACTTCTTGAGCCAAATCAAAAGCCTCCTGATATTCATTTTGGAACAGATGCACTTTTGCCAAAAATGACTTGGCTGCACCCGCTGTAGCTCTTCCGAGTTCTGAGTTCGGGTACTCGGATTTTTCAGGCAGATTTGCGGCAGCAAAGGTTAAGTCTTCTTCGATAAACTCATAAATAAGCTCTTTGGAAACTCTGGATTGGGTGTATTCATCCGCATTTAGTGGACGGTCTATCAGAGGAAGATCTCCATAAGTCCTCACCAGAAAGAAATAAAAATACGCTCTCAAAAACCTTGCTTCGCCGATAAGTCTGCTTTTCAATTCCTCATCCATGTCAATTTCAGGAACATTTACTATTACCTGGTTGGCTCGGAAAACTCCCTGAAAATATCCTGACCAAATCCCATTGACTGCAGTATTGTTTGCATCAAAAGTAAAATCATTGATGTCCTGCAAGAAACCTGAATCACCCGGTACAGAACCCTTATCTGCATCGTCAGATGCGATGTCGGTAATTCCTATATAGGAAAATACATGTACATTGAAACTTCTGAGGTGGGCGTAGATTGCATTCACGGCATGTGTTGCCTGCAGTTCGTCTTGGAAGAAGTTTTCAGAAGTAAGCTCGGCTAGCGGTACTTTTTCCAAATAATCCTCACAGGATATCAGGCCCACACTCATCAAAATGCTGAGCCCAACTGCTGCTATTTTATAGTTTATCTTATTGTTCATGGTTTTCATTGGGTTTAGAAGCTAGCTGAAATACCGACATTGAAGGTTCTTGCCAACGGGTAAAGACCGCTGTCATATCCTGTTCCGATTACGGATCCACCGCCTATTTCAGGCGTATACCCGGTGTACTTTGTCCAGGTAAATACATTTGTGCCTGATAGGTAAACTCTGAAGTTTTGCACCTTGATTTTATTCAATGCTACTTCAGGGAAACTGTAGCCTATCTGGATGTTTCTCAAGCGGAGAAAAGAGCCGTCTTCTATAAATCTGTCAGAGACTTCATAGTTATGACCACCATTGGTCACTCTTGGCTCAGTGGTACTGGTTCCTTCTCCTGTCCATCTGTCCAAAAAGCCGGTTTCGAAATTGTAGGTGTTAAAGCGGGTTTGTTTTTTGGCATTGTAGATTTGATTGCCATAGGTACCGTTGAAATCCGCTCGTAGATCAAAACCTTTGTAATCAAAACCCAAATTAAATCCGAAGATCAGATCGGGAATGGGGCTTCCCAAAATCACCCGGTCATTGTTGTCCACTACTCCATCTCCGTTGGTATCCTGAAAGATCAAATCACCGACTACTTCAGGACCCCGCTTAGGGATGGAAGACAAGTCTTCTTCATTTTGAAATACTCCCACGGTTTTGTATCCATAATAATGGCCTATGGACTGGCTGACTGTCGTTCTGGAACCAAGGTAGCCGCTAATGCCAACATCTCCCCCGAAAATAGCTTCATTGCCGTCTCCAATATCCAGCACCTCGTTATTTACAGTAGAAGCTACAATTCCGAAATTATAAGAAAAATCACCTTTCCGGTCTCTCCAGTTCAAAGTCAGATCAATGCCTGAGTTTTTGACTCTTGCTGCATTGACGATCGGGTTATTGGCAGATCCTACATAAGCAGGTATTGGCACTGCTACCAAAATGTCATTGGTGGTTCTCTGGTAATAATCAAGTTCACCCGTTAATTTCTCATCAAAGAAACCGAACTCAAATCCTATGTTGGATGTCTCTGTTTCTTCCCATTTGATAAATGGATTGGCAAGCCTTGTCAATGTAGCTCCATAAATTAGCTCTTCATCTGGTCCAAAGACAGCATTTTCATTGCCCGTCACCACCGGTCTTCCTTCGTAGAAATCGATTTTATCATTTCCTATTTTACCCCAGCTACCGCGGATTTTTAGATTCGACAGAAAGCTTTGATTCTGAAGGAATGCCTCCTCGATGATGTTATAACCAAGTGCAACTGATGGGAAATTTCCGAATCTATTTTCCCTGCCAAATCGACTGGAACCATCTCTTCTGAATGTACCGGTGAAGAGGAACTTGTTTTTATAAGAATAATTAGCCCGAAATAGATAGGACAGCATAGCCCAATCTCCGGCGTAATTTTCATTGGTTTGCGAAGTGAGTTCACCCGCATCCAGATACCAAAGTGAAGGATCCTCACCCGGAAGGTTTCTTCTCATTCCTCCAAGTGTCTCTGTGTAGAAATCCTGTGTGGTTATACCTCCCAGTAGATTCAATCGATGGTCACCCCAATCTTTGCTGTAGTTCACCGTGTTTTCCCACAGAATATTTCTGTTTCTTACATTCTCTACATTCACAGAATTCTCAATACTTTGCTGTGTAGGGGATACAAAGAAAACAGGGGTAAAGCTTTTAGCATCCTGAAAAGCCAAATCCAAACCAAGGTTACTTCGGAAGGTGAAGTCCTTCAGGAATTTCACATCCATAAAGAAGTTACCCACCCCTCTATAATTATTGGTTCGGTTGTTTGAGTTGTATTCAAACTGTGCGGCTGGGTTGCCTACTGGACTGGTGTCTGTAAAGCTGCCATCTGCCTGCGTAGGACCATAAATCGGATAGGCTCTATATGCATTTCCTATGACACCGGGTTCATTTTGTTGGTTGTAGTAGATAAATGAAAGATTATGCCCGAAGGTTACCGCATCGCTGAATTTGTATTGATTATTCAGGCGGAAGGTTAGCCGCTCAAATTCCGATTCTTTGACTACACCTTGTTGATTGAAGTAGTTTACACTTAGGTTGAAATTTGTCTTGGCAGAACCGCCTGTCGCGCCCAAGTTCACATTATTGATAGGAGCATTTCTGAAAATATAGTCTTGCCAATCGGTTCCTACACCATAATCATCCACATTATATAGTGGTTGGTTTCCTACATTTTGCTCCAGTTCGTTGGCCAGCTGGGCGAATTCACGCGCGTTGACCAAATTGATTTTGCTTGCTACCTGCTGCACACCTGTATAAGCATCCACGGTTATTTTAGTGTCAGTATCGAATGAGCCTTGTTTAGTAGTGACAATAATTACCCCATTTGCGCCTCTGGAACCATAAATTGCAGTGGCGGAGGCATCTTTCAGCACTTCCATGGATTCCACGTCATTTGGATTGAGGAAATCGATCTCGTCGAGCAGCATTCCATCCACGACATAAAGAGGTGAAGAATTATTCAGCGTACCTACACCACGGATACGGACGGTGGATCCTGCTCCCGGAGCTCCGGAATTCTGTGTGATTTGAACACCACTCACTCGCCCTTGTAGAGATTGTGTCACATCAGAGACTGGGAGCCTGCTGATATCCTCTGATTTTACGCTGGAGATGGCTCCTGTCAGGTCACTTTTACGCTGGATACCATATCCTACCACCACAAATTCCTCCAAATCACTCAAATCTTCTTCAAGAGTGACATCAATAGTTGATCTTCCTCCTATTGGAATTTCCTGTGCGTTGAAACCTACAAAAGTGAAGACCAAGATTGCATCTTCCGGCAGATCCAGGGAATACTTCCCATCCAGATCAGTGATGGTTCCCGTGGAGGTACCTTTGATGACCACATTTACTCCGGGAAGTGGCTGTCCGGAAGAGTCGAGTACAGTTCCCTGAACGGGAACATTGGTTTGTCCAAACGAATCATGGACAATAAACAATGAGAATAGGAGAAGGAATAAAATCAAATACTTGTCGAGCAGCCAAGCATTTTCCCTCTCAGGTAGCAATTTTTCCATCGGGCTAACTGGGTTTGGTTTACATTGCAAGGATGCATATCATCCTTGACAACAAATGAAACTAACTATCCCCATAGCATACAGGAATTAAATACAATGAAATCAACTGAAAAAAAACGTTAAAACACTTGAACTTTGCCGGGCAATTCCTGCTTTATTTTCACCCAAAAACGCCTTTATTTGAAGATAGAGCGGTTTTTGCTGAGCTCATTCACGCTTTATTATCAGAATGGCATTTTGACGGTATTTAAGACCGGATCAGTTGAGTTCATGTGACCGCTCCAGCACAATGTCTTCCCATTCCGGATGATGTATATCTTTCATTTCCAACTGCAGTTTGACCTTAACACGGAAGCTACTGATGGCATTTACCCGCAGATCCAAGAGCCGGGAAAGTTCTTCAAGTGTGAGTTTGTCATGCTCGGCGATGACGGTGTAGGAAAGGTAAAATGCTTTCTCAATAGGGAGACGGATACCATGGAAAATCGTTCCCGCTGTAGCGGATTCTATATGTCCGCAGCGGGAGCACCTACGGTGAAAAATCTTTGAACTCTTCGAGTATTTACAGTGTCCGCAAGCCTTACAGGAAAAGCCATTTTCCCATTTTACCTGCTCTAGGTATCGTAGACATGCGCTAGAGTCGGGAAAGATCTTTTTGAAATCAACATAACTCATCCGCTTATTGGTAATTCGTGCCTGAAGACTCTCTTTTATTTGGGATTTTAGCTTCCAAATGTCTTTATCCAAAATTGAATTTATACGCTTTATTTCCTCATCCTTAGCGAGAATCTGCTGATTGTATTCCAATAGCAACCGGTTTTTCGTGGCTAGCTCCTTCGTTCTTTCTTCCACACGCTGCTCCAGTTCTCTATTTACTTTTTCCTTTAGTTTGGCATTTGCTTCTGCTTGGCGTAGAGACCTCAGTAAGGCTCTGTCCTTGTTGTCCTTGAGGATTTTCACTCGATCACCCAAAGCCAAGGTGAGAAGCAGCATTTCTATCAAGAAGGCAAGGTGTAAACTGTAATATAACACTGTACTGTGAGGCAGTATGGCAGCATGGACCATTGCTTTAAGTCCAACTCCCAAAAATAAAATTCCATAAGCGACCACAAATAGTCTTGCCACACTATAGCCCTTTATCCAGACGTATATGCTGGAAAAGAGGATAAGGAAAAATGGAATGATGTCATAGATCTGGATTTCCAGAAGTTCAGGAAGAAAAATTATCCCAATTATGAAAATTAGTGTTTTGGCGGCCAAGATTAGCTGAAAGCAGCGATGCATACCGGGGAATCTCCTCTTCAGATTGAGGAAGTGAGTGGAAAAAAGCAACGCAAATACCACGATTAAATAGCTGGAAAGACCCGAAATAGGTTGGTTCCATTCGGGATGGTCGGGCCATAAATACTGAAAAGCTATACCATCTACGCAAGCCGCAAAAATACCCACGCTCAGGAGGTAGAAGACATAGTAGAGGTATTTGACCTCCTTTATGGCTAGATAAATCAGGCCATTATAGAGAGAAATAATAAGGATCATCCCATAGAAAATACCATACAGAAAGTACTCGTTCAGCGCATAGTAAATGAAGCGATTATAGGATCTGAAGGCGATTCTAACATCTGCTTTTTGGGATGATTTGATCTTGAAATAATATATGTCGGTTCCCGGAGTTTTGTTTTCGACAGGGATTTGGAAATTCTTGTGTGAAATCAATCTATCGCCAAAAGGAATTTTATCTCCAAGCTGAATTTCTCTGAATCCTGCTTCTGATGGGACATATGCCGTTATATAATCAATGGTCTGATCATAAAATTCCAAAATCCACTGCTTGTTGCTAAGAGGGGTTTTCTGAATGGATACCTTTACCCAGTAGGTATTTTTGGTAGAAAATTGATTCTTGGAGAAGTCAGAGTTGATCTTGAGTTTTCCCGATATCGGTTCTGAAAGTATATCACTCAGCTCCTGTTCATTGCTTTCATCTTCGTAAAACGTCAGACGGTCGATTGCATAAATTCGCTCATCCAGTTGATCATTGATCTGGAAGGTATGGCCGATTGTCTGACTGTAGCCTGCGAAAGAAAATGAGAGCAGAAGTAGGCACAGTCCTGTGAGAACTTTAGGATAAAAAGCGGACATATAGTCTTGGGTTTATTTCTCACAAAAGGTCAAAAACAAGGCCCAAGTAATACCTGTTTGTTTTTTGAAGGTCAGATCATCTAGCTTTCTGACAAATAAGCATCGAGTTCCGAATTGGGTATTTCGAGTAAAAAGACAAATCTGAAAAGTTTAAAGAAATTATGGATGATAGTGATGCATTTATAAAGTGTCAGCCAGTACTAAACTTTACTTTTAATGTATACCTGCTTTTCTGCCAGTAAGGAAGCAAAAGCAATATAGGATTTGCTAATCCCGATAGCCATCGGGACATTGAGGTGATACTTCTGTCTTCGGTCTCCTGTCTTCCTGCTAAATAAGCCAAGGCACTAAGGAGCCTGACATCATTGTGGATAATCATATATTTTTATTTCAACCGATCAAGCTGCCCTTTTTTCTTGACTATGTTTTTGTAGTCCCATTGGATATTTTTGGATTTCTCAAGCCAGCGTTCCAGTTTGGTTTTGTCGATTTCTAGAATGGATGTGTAAAAAATAGAAGCATCTTTAAATTTCTCCCCCTTCTTGTTCAGATCTTCTTCTTCAAAATCAGCCCCACTCCAAAACATAAGCCGTATTCCCGGTTTTTGCTTGCTGTAGCCCACTATAGGATTTCCTTCCAAAAACCACACAGGATGACTGTGCCAGATCTTACATTCTGCTTCGGTCAGGACTTTATCAATGGACAAGGCAAGCAGGTCACATATTTCCCTGCTTTCCGAATCTTGGCGTTGGTTATATGCTTGGATTTCTTCCTTCATTTTCCTGAGAAATTGCAGTGACTAAGGAATGGAACAATTTTACAAAGCAAAATATAATTAAAAAATGAAGGTTCTTCACTCAAGTTGAGTTTTCTAACCAAAATGACGGGTGAAGATAACCGAGGTGATTATTAAGAATTTTCAGTACTCCTTACTTCCGTTCTTCAATAAGTTGAAGCAATAATTCCGGTTCGTCGGTAGTGATGAAATCAGGATTTTGATCCAACAACCAATTCAAGTCTTCCGGACTGTTTACCGTCCAGGCATTTACTGTGAGTCCCAGATCCTTGGCTTCTTGGATCCATTGCGGATTCTTTTTGAGCAAATTGATATTATAGTCAAATCCAAAGAATCCCGCTTCTTTCAATTCAGCGGGCGTTTTGTCCCCTGTCAAATAAGCTACATTAGCCTCAGGAGCCAGTTCAATGACTTTCAGTCCACCTTCATAGCTGAAGGTGATGTAATCCACCCATTTTTCCGCTTTCATTTTCTTCACAGCCAGCACAGATTTTTCTGCCACTTCTTTGCTTCGCTCCACTGAGATTTTGGATGGCTTTATCTCAAAAATCAACTTGGTGCCTTTCTGTTTTTTGCCTGCTTTCAGGTATTCTTCCACTGTGGGGAGCTTCTCTCCGTTTTCATGTTTTTTGGAAAGAAGCTCCTTATAGGTAGAAGTTTCAATTTCCATCCCTTGGAAATCCGCATCATGATTCACAACCAAAATTCCGTCAGCACTCATCCAAACGTCGAATTCAGAACCTTCGCAGCCTAATTTCACGGCTTCTTTGAGCGAAGCAATAGAATTCTGCGGATGGGATTGGGCTTTCCAAGCACCACGGTGGGCGATTACTTTATTCTTGTGAAAAGATTTCTGCGCAAAAGAGACAGAACTAGCTATTAGAAAAGTAAGGAAAGTGAATAGGATAGATTTCATGATGTTTGATTTCAGGGTTTTTACCGGCTATCCAAAAGTAAAAAATCAAATGAGATGAATTATCCCGCTTGTCAGAATTCACGGAAACTTAATGATTGGTTTGACCACAGCGTACAGAGAGGGATTATCCAGAGAGCATAACCTAGTGATAGCTTTTTTCCTTAAACCACAAAGTCCGCCAAGAAAGCGCAAAGGTTATAGTTGGCTTTTCCTTGAGCATTGAATTTGAAAATTGGAAATTGATCATTTTTTTGAACCACATAGAAGCATAGCAAACATAGTAGTCCACCAAGGAACATAAAGGTTAAAGTTGGTTTTTCCTTGACCATTGAGTTTGAAAATTGAAAATTGATCATTTTTTTGAGCCACATAGAAGCATAGCAAACATAGGAGTCCACCAAGGAGCACAAAGGCTATAGTTTGCTATTCCTTGACCATTGAGTTTGAAAATTGAAAATTGATCATTTTTTGAACCACATAGGAGAACACATAGAAAGCATAGGGCTGAGCTGACTAGAAGAGAGATTAATTTCTTGGTCTCTGTGGGCTCACTCACGGAAAGATGGTTGTTGAAGGTCATTCATGATGACCCGCCTACCGGAGGGCAGGTGCGAACGGGGGCCATGACGATGATCAGGTCAGAAAGACAGTTGGTCTTTAGTCTTACACTTTATGTACTTTGTTTCTTTTGTGGTGAGTAATGATAACTGGAAAGCCATAAAGCGACCGGTCTACCTTGTGTGCGAGTCTATATTTCTGGCAAAAACTATGAGTTCTATGATTCTATGTGGTTTGAATAGCTTTACCCCATAGGGGTCCATAGGGATTTGTCTTTCAATAAGTCTAAGCCTGCCTACTGGCAGTCAGGTCAGGAGGCCTTGACTGGCCGGTATTTTTTTGAACCGCAAAGTCCACCAAGGAGCACAAAGGGTGGCTTTTCCTTGAGCATTGAATTTGAAAATTGGAAAATGATCATTTTTTTGAGCCATATAGGAACATAGCAAACATAGGGGAGCTCCTATTTAAACAAGTCCAAGTCAGGAGGCTTGAATTAGTTGGTGTTTTTTTGAACCGCAAAGTCCACCAAGGAACACAAAGGCTGGCTTTTCCTTGACCATTGAGTTTGGGAATTGGAAATTGATCATTTTTTTAAATAACAAAGCCCCGGATTTAAACCAGGGCTATGATTTGAGAATTCATATTAGAATAATGGCTTTAACTTTTTATCTTACTTCTGCTGCTGCAAATAAGTAATCAATGAAGCCAATTCCTCATAAGAAAGTGAGTTGGCCAAGCCGGGAGGCATCATGGAAGTCTCCATCACCTTACGGGTTTTGATGGTGCTTTTATCCAATTTGGTAGCGGTGCCGGTGATATCCTGAAGTACAACTTCGTCAGCTGTCTCCGCAGTCACAAATCCCATATAGCTCTTATCGTCATTTGTGTTGATCAATACAGAAGCAAAACCTTGGGAAATGGAAGCATCCGGCTTCAGGATAGATTCGGTGATCTGCGACCTGTTCATGATCGAGCCGATTTGACCCATAAATGGGCCTTTCAGAGGTTCCCCTTTTTCTATGCTATGACAGGCTATACATCCTTGGCTGGTGAATAATGCTTTTCCTTTCACCGGATCACCTTCAAGATTTTCTACAGCAATCATTACATCCTCGATGGAAGAGTCTCCAACCTGACCTTTTTTGCTCTTTATTTCTTCCAGATCAACTTCTGTTTCCTGAATAACCAAGTTTGATTTATCCGAGCCAAATTCCTCTATGTCCATTCTATTTCGCTCATTGAGGTCGGCGAAGAATTGTTTTTTTGTAGGATCTTCAAAACTGTTGCGCTCGCCGATCAAGAAATCCTTGATCTTGTCTGAGGACTCCCATGTGATCCCTTTGTAATATGGGCCATGTGTATCAGGACGGGTTCCCCACCACCAAGAACCGTCGTATGGAGCTTCTTTCTTATACAATCTGGAAAGTGTACCCAGAATTTCCGCTTTCAACTCCATATCCTCTGTGTTGCCATAAGCTTTGATCAATCCATCCACAGCTTTGGGGTCATGCATGTAGCGTAACGCCCAAAGTGCAATTTTTGAATTTTCTGTACCAATTGCAGCTAGTGTCGCATCTACTGCATCGAGCTCCACTAGTGCTTTCACCGCTACGTGCGGTAGAATAATGGCGGAATTTGGCGTAGCGTGAGGTCCTTCAGTTCCTTTGTCCGGTTGCTTAAATGATGCAGGCACCTTTACTTTGAGCAATTCCTCTGCCGCTTGCGGATTGCCAATCCTTCCCAAGGCTACAATGGATGCTGATTTCACCCGGTCATTTGGATCGGTTACTCCTCCGATAAACGGATCAAGAGGAACGCCCTGAAGACAGGTTTTTCGGTCTGCCAAAGCACGCAAGGCAAATTCTCTGACTTTTTCTTCTTGGCTTAATTTCACCAACTCACCATTGCCGCTTTCGCAAGTAGCCTGAGCGTATGTATATATGCCGGCCACTCTTACCTGTAACGGTAAGCTTTTATCCGTAGCCACAGCAAGTGCCGCTGCCCCTGCTTCGTCGGGAAAACGTGCAAGCAGCTCGCGCTGAGCATGGAAGCGTGAAACGGAATTGTTTGCTTTCAGCAATGCTGTCAATTGTTCAAGTGTGGCAGTGGTCAAGTCGGGAAAAGCTTCGTAAGTCCAGTCTTTCGGAACTACGCGAACTACATAGCCTTTCTCTTCGCTGCCAAAGTATCCTGCTCCATCCCAGGCAGCAAGGAACATCCTCCCTGATGCATCCACATCGATGTCGGTAATCTGGGCAAGTTTGATAAATTCCTCATCCTGCTGGGTAAATCCCGGTCCGTCCATTGTCACCCGATGAATGTACAATTGGCTTCTGCCCCAGTCGGCCATCATAGGCACGTGGTTGTATTTAGCCGGCCAGCGGGCATCATCCATAAAGTAACTGCCGGTGCCGGAGCCTCCGCCCAGATCAGCCAGGGCAGGGATAATCTCTTCTGTGAAATTCTGGAAAAAGTTGGGATAACCATACTCTCCCGATTGGGTGTAGTGAATGAAGCGGATGTTCCAGCCACCACCGTCATTGGTGTTGCCACGGGTATAGATGTTCATAAACGGATCTATAGCCACATCGTAGATATTTCTAGTTCCGTGTATGTACTCTTCCATTTCGGTGCCGTCAGGACGCACACGTACGATGCCTCCACCCAGCATGGTCATTTTCTTTCCATCTCTATCCGTGGCATTGTGAAACCCAAAATCACCCACTGCAATATAAATCCACCCGTCGATACCCATTCTAATCCCGTTGGTAGAGTGATCGGTCCCCCTTGAACGGATAGATTCCGGGGAAGAAATCCCTTCAATCAGGATTTTGGAAGGCCCATCTGCCACACCATCATTGTCTTTGTCTTCATAAACTACCAGATTCATTCCTTCGGCCACTCCGGTTTCTTCCGAAAACTGCGTATGAAGCACGAAAACCTGATCCCTTACCGCAATGATCCCTCTGGGATTATCCACTTTCACAAACTCAGTGTGCGAATCCAATTCTCCGTCGTTATTGCTATCGACCAACCGGACAATAGCCCCTTTGCCGGGCTCTTTGCCCAAGGAACCCATCATATCTACACCCACAAATACATTTCCATTGGGGGATACCGCCAATGCAGCCGGGCTGGGGACGATGTCAGGTCCGGCGAAATTGGTAATTATAAGTTCGGTGCTGTCAGCACCCGTAGTGTCACCTGTGAACTGAGGATAGAAATTGGAAAGCTCTTCTAAATCGGCTTTTCTTGTGTCTGGACCGGAGCATCCAAAAGCCAATAGACTGCCGGCTAAAGCTAGTACCGGAAACGAAATTTTAGACATGCTAAAAATGAAATTTGAGATTTAATATTTTGAGGTCGCTAATGCGATCCCAAATATATTGTATTCCCATTTTTTAGAGAGGTGTTTTTCATGTTTCCTTTGCTTATGGGAACTATTTATTGATAAATGGTGAGGAATGGTCAATAGAGCCTCAGTTTGAGTGAATCCAGAACTAGTGATGCTTAGAGGTTAAAACGGCTCCTCGTTTACCCAATTAAATCGCCGCTTTATCTGAGGGATTCCATTTGTTATACCGGCTAAATTCATTGAGATAAGGAATGTAACCCAGGGGCTATGGGAAAATGAAAACTATATAAAACTACCCATAACTATAGTAAGAGCTTTGGAGTAAGAGAAGTATTGATAAGTACTATACTTAGCTATCGGAAGAGAAAGGTTTCTATTTCATTTGATTTTCAAAAAGGAAAACCCCGTTTTTATTGGCAATAATGATATCCGGTTTTCCATCGGAATTAATATCCTCCACAGTAATATTTAATCCCGCTCCGGAATCATTATCAATGATATGTTCTTTGAAATAGGGAGGCTGATCAGGGGTAAGTTCGAAATAAAGTAAGTAGGGCGTATCTGCATCTCCTTCGTCATTCCCATTGTGGGCAAGATATCTTTTACCGGTGATCCATTCTGCGGAGCCGTTCCCGTTCAGGTCGGCCAAAATACTCGCATGTGTTTGAGCTGTCGTATTGCTGATCAAATGTGTTTGAAAAGTCCCGTCGGCCAGCTGCTCGTGCCACCAGATTCCGAGTGCGTGGGCAGATGCCCCGACCACATCATTTATTCCGTTTCCGTTTACATCAAGCACATATAGGTGGGACACAGGCTCGCTTATCGGCAGTGGATGAAATTTCCAATCTCCCGATTTCTGATCTGCTTTGCCTTCAAACCAACCTTCAGCTATCACCACATCGTTGATACCATCCCCATTGATATCGCCATAGCCAAGTCCATGTGAAAAGCGGTCAGTTCCCGGTACATTTTCTTCAGAAAGAGCAAAGCGTTTCCATTCCGTTTCACCCGGTATGGTGGGGGCTTGGAGCCAGATGATTTGCTTTTTTTCCGGGTCTCCACACAGAATATCCAGTCTCCCGTCCCCGTCAATATCAATAAAACCCGGAGACTCATTAGCTATCCCAACTGAGTCGGCTATGATGTGTTTTTGCCAGTTACTACTTTCTGTTTTTGGATTTTCAAACCAATAGGCGGGAGTCCCCGGATAGTCGATAATCACCACATCGTCCCAGCCATCCAGATTGACATCCATGCCAAGATTGAGAAAAGAATTGCTGTATTCTTTTCTGGGGTCAAAAACCTGTGATGGAGAGAGTTCATGCTGAGTCCAATCGGGTGCTTCAAACCAATAATATCCCGCGATTATATCGAGTTTGCCATCTTTGTTGATGTCTGCCACAGCAACTCCTTCGGAAAGAAAATCTCTGGAGATGACTGTTTTTTTGAAATCGGGAGCGGCTTTCTGTTGGCCGAAAGCTGTATTCCCATAGACACTAATTGCCATGATTGCAGCCAAACCTAATCCGGAAAGCTTAAGAAATTTGAAATTCATAGTTCTTGTTTTTAGAAAGATGGCTTTTTAAAAGGGCAACGTGATTTTGAACAGTTGCATTTTCAATTCATGATTGTGGTGTGAATCAGAATCGTCTAGGGAGTTCTTGAGTTTCCTCAAGGCCGAAGTCCCTTCCGGAGTAGAGAGCTCACTGAGTTTCTGCACCGTATATTTCAAAATCAAGGGATTTGCAGCTTTTTCTGCCAAGGCCAAAGCGCGGTCAGCATCAATACTGACCAAAGGCTCCACGGCATACCAGAGCATCAGCGGCATATTGTGATCATCCAGATCCTCTTGTCGTTGAACCAAAGCATCCATTACTTCCCAGCGTTTTTCCGGTTCTAATCGAAGCATGGCAGAGGTAAGATACAGTCTTACTAGAGCAGAAGTATCATTTTTTGCCATGGAAGTGAATTGTGCCAATGTCTCTTCTGACACGATTCTGTCTTCTACTTCAAGCTGTATAGCCCAGCTTCTGATGTATTCATCGGAATCCCTCATTAAGTTATTCAAGACTTCTTTTGAAAGTGTATTTGTCACATGAAGAGTCCATAAAGCGCGCAACCTGTTTGTAGTCTCAGGATTATTCGTCAGGATATCTTCCAAAACTGCTTTGGCTTGCTGTGGCATGCCCCGCTCTTGCAGGAGGGTTCGTGCGTTCCGGGCATACCATTCGTTTTTATGAGTTTGGTAGTTGGCAAGCGCTATGCTGCTTGCATTGGATAAATCAACCTTGACCCATTGATCATTTTCATGGGAAATTTTAAAAATCCTGCCTAAAGATTTGTCATGCACGTCCGGGTTTGGGCTATGACACTGATTCTGATCATACCAGTCGATGGCGAATACAGAACCGTCAGGTCCGTATTTAAAGTTGAGCCATTGGGACCAAGAATCGTTCATTGCCATGAAGTCATCCTGATGTGTAGCCACATAGCCTGAACCTTCCCTGTTGAGTTGATCAATATTTAATCTAGAGCCGTTGATATTATTCATGAAAATATTGCCGCTGTACATCTCCGGCCAGGTGTCTCCTCCTAGGTAAATCATAGCGCCTGCATGCGCATGTCCTCCTCCCGCAGATGCTGAGCGGAAGTTGCCGGCATGAGGTCCCCGATCTCCCACCCAGTGCACATGATCCGCGATGGTCTTGATGTCATCGTAGGTATATGGATTAAAGTGATCTCCATCCTGCCTTTGGTAGCGGGCACCTTGGATGACATGGTACATGTGTGGGATCACGCACACCGTGATAAACGGATGTCCATAGTTATTGAAATCAATGCCCCAGGGGTTACTGCTTCCTTCGGCAAACACTTCAAATTCATGCCTTGTAGGATGATACCTCCAAACGCCTGCATTAATTTTGGTCCGCTCCGTATCGGAAGCGCCGGGTTTGCCCACATTGGAATGAGTGAAAATACCATGTGTGCCATACAGCCATCCATCAGGACCCCATCTCAGATTGTTGAGTACTTCATGCGTATCGTGCGTTCCCCAGCCATCCAATAATTTTACAGGTGGGCCTGTAGGCTTGTCCTTTTCAAAGTCGGCAGGAATAAACAAAAGATAAGGGGCCGCTCCCAGCCACACTCCACCCATTCCGACTTCGATTCCACTTACAAGATTAAGCCCTTCGGTAAATACTTTTCTGGAATCCAACGAACCATCACCGTCCGTATCTTCGAAAATCAAAATTCTATCTTTTCCTTCACCTTCAGGTGCCGGAGTGGGGTAGGTGTGACCCTCCACCACCCAGAGTCTTCCCCGTGAATCAAGCGTGAAACTGATCGGTCTGATAATATCGGGTTCGGCTGCGGCGAGCGTAATGGTAAACCCTTCAGGCAGTGTCATAGCTTTGGCTGCTTCAATTCCTGAAAGGCCGGAATTTAGCACAGGATCCAGTGGGGGCAGAATGATGATGTCTTCCTGTTTTAATTCATTGGGAAAGGACGGGCGGCTTGCATAAAACATGAAATCATCAAAATTGATGTGTGCCCATCGGTCATGTGCTACGTAAGGAATTTCGGAGATTCCGGTTTCTTTGTCAATGATTCGTATAAAAACGGATTGCGCTACATACGAACTCAAATCCACCACCACCGGCTGCAGTGTAGCTCTACCTTGGCCAGTAGATTTGTAGATTACTTCTCCTGTTTCTTCCAAAACCAATTCAACCCGGGTATCGGCCAGAGCTCCTCCCGAAACCAAAAAACTCGCAAAGGGCTGAGTTACCTTAAAAGGTACAGAAGTAAGTGTCCCCGTTAGTTTGTAGTTTTCTGTGCCTCCACTGCTTAGGAAATTCTCGCCTGTAAAGTTTATCTTATCTTCTTTACTGTGAACGGGAGAGGGATCTGAATTGAAGATGGGGTTTGCAAATGCATCTCCTGAAGCAGTCCAGTCTTGAAGTGTGCCTGTTTCGAAGTTTAAGTTCAATGGCTTCCCATCTTTCTCCGGGATGATCCCTACTAGCTTGGTTTTGGTTTCATCTTCTTTTATAAGTTCAAATTCCCCTACCATTCCTGCGGCTCTATGTCCGGGAATGGAGCAGAAATAAGTGTCATCATCCACCGCAATGAATGTGATACTTGTCGTGGATCCTTTTTCCAAGATGGTTTCACTTTTGATACCGAGCTTTTCCATGGCGATATCATGTGTCATGATCTCACCGTTTGTGATGGTGATGGTCACCCGATCCCCCTTTCTTGCCTGCAGTGTAGGATTTCTGGTGCCATCAGGGGCAAAATACCCAAGCATGGTAGCCTGTAATTTGAACTCTATGTCCTCTACCGGGTCGGGAGGGAGACTGGCAGAGGCGAATGAATAGAAAGAATTTGAGCATAGAATCACACAGGATACTAGTATCATCCAGTTTTTGATCATGGCATTTGGGTTTACTGGTAAATGAAATAATTCTAAAATCAACCTATAAGCTATTCTTTTTGAAGCAGTTCTTCAATAAAAATATCCTTAAATGCTACCAGAGCTTTTCCTCCTCCGTGAATTTGCAGTCCTATCAAGCCTGACTGCGGGATGGAAGAGTCTTTTTCCGTAAGAAGTGATTTCATGAATTTAGATTTTTTGTTGAAGAGAAGTCAGGAATAGAAAAGGGGGCAAATCTCACTGCTTTTCTCCGGAGGCGCAACATCCTCAAGTTCAAAATACTAATCCATTTTTGATTTATCCCAAAATACTTTGGGGTTTGCTAAATCCGGTTTGGAGTACGCCTTCGTAATTGAATGCAAAGTGCCTGATCGATCAACTACGGTACCGGATATTACCATTTTAACAAAACCATAACCGGATTATTAACCTAAACACTCAGAAAATGAAAAATGAACTAATTAAGCCAAAGGGATTGGTGAAAAATGCTAATCGCAGACAGTTCCTCAAGATGGGATCACTCTCGGTAGCTGCCGCGGGATTAATCATGGTGGGCTGTAATGACGATATAGAAGATAGGGGGCCAAAGCCAGGCGGAGAAGGTGTAATGCTGGGTTCAGGAGATATAGGAATTTTGAATTATGCCTATGCTTTGGAGCAACTGGAGGCAGCCTTCTATGCTACCGTAATGCAGGGAAGCTACTTTGCCAATGCGAGTGCGGAAGAGAAGACCATCATGGGAGATTTGGAGAAGCACGAGAGAGCGCACAGGGAGTTTTTCAAAGCGGCTCTGGGAAATGCTGCAATCGCTGATTTGGAAGTTGATTTTAGCTCTATTGATTTTAGCAGCAGAACATCAGTTTTGATGGCTGCGAAGACCTTTGAGGATCTGGGAGTTGCTGCCTATAATGGCGCGGGTCAGTTTATTGAAAGTGTTGATTACTTGCTTATTGCAGGGAAAATTGTCTCTGTGGAAGCCAGACATGCTGCTGCTATAAGGGATTTGATCAATCCGGGCACTGCTGATTTTGCAGGAGACGATTTAATAGATGCAAATGGACTTGAGCGTACACTGAACTTCACAGAGGTATTGACAGCTGCCAGCTCATTTGTAACCACACCGATTGACTTCAGTCAGTTGCCATCATAATCCATCACTTTTAAACAACAAAGACATGAACTTATTGAAATTGCTAGATAAAATGTGCCCGGATACCAATAGCCCGGAAGAGAAAGATCTATTTTTTTCCAGAAGAGAGGCTTTTCGCCAGTTTGGAGACATGAGTAAGAAAGTAGCTATGGCGGCTGTACCACTTGGAATTCTGTCAGCTTTACCTAAAGTGGCGAAGGCAGATACTGCAAGTTTAATCGGGGTATTGAATTTTGCCTTAACCTTGGAGCATCTGGAGTATAGGTATTATCAGATGGGTATAGAAGCAGGCGTGATTGATAATGCAGATTTGGCAATCTTCACCAAAATCAGAGATCACGAATTGGCACATGTGGATTTTCTGAAAGAAGTGATAGCAAACGTATTGATGGGTACTCCTGTACCGGAGCCTGATTTTGATTTTACTGCAGGCGGCAACTTTATGCCATTCAGTGATTATCCTACGTTTTTGGCACTTTCCCAAGCATTTGAAGATACGGGAGTAAGGGCATATAAAGGACAAGCAGGAAATGTAATGGAAAATGGCGTGGTCTTGACTGCAGCGCTTGCCATACATTCTGTGGAGGCAAGACATGCTTCCATGGTAAGAAGATTAAGAACTAAGAAAGGACAGGATGATGTGAAGGGTTGGATTACCAATGCCTCAATCGGAACTCTTCCTGCTGCAACGCAGCCTATTTATGCGGGAGAAGACAACGTCACGCATGGGGGTGTTAATGTCGTTAATTTGACCGGAATAGATGCGGGTGCAGTAGCCGAAGGATGGGATGAGCCGCTTAGCAAAGAACAAGTGTTGGGAATTGCTTCTCTTTTCCTTGCCTAGTGAGGGTTAGTAGTTGGGGTTGAGTGGTTAGATGTCATCTCTGTTTAGGGATGGCATCTTTTTTTGTATAAAGATAACCGCAGAGATTTTTTAATCTTTTGCTAACATAGGAGGACGCTGAGCTTTACGCAGAAGACACAGGTCTCTTGTAAAATAAAGAATGTGAATTGGTACAGCCGGTCTTTGGCGCTTGTTGTCCTGCTTCTCCGGAAGCTGGACTTCGATTGTTTTTCTTTTAAATTTCAATAATTTCTTAGCCCAAAGTTTGATCTACATTTGAAATACAAACTTTTCCAAAGTTCTAAACTTTGGAAAAGTTAACCGTCGATTTTGAAGTCAAAGCTCAATTTTATATAAGCTACAAGGCTGTAATCTAGGGTGTTCCAATAGATCTGGATGCTCGAAATCATATTCGTATTCCATTCCTATTTTTTGCATCACACGGATTGAAGCTAGATTCTCTGAAGATGCCAGCGAATAGACTTCTTTAATGCCGAGTTCTGTGGCAAAATCAAGGCATTTCTTAGCTCCTTCACTGGCATAGCCTTGATTCCAAAATTCCTTTCTGATTCTCCATCCTATATCTACACAGGGCGTGAAGCTGGCTTTGAATGATTTTGTGCCCAAACCTATCATACCCAAGAACTCTTGGCTCTCCAATAAGTCAACGGCGAAATAACAATGACCACGCTCTTCAAAGAGTTTATTCATTCTTTCCAGCATAGTTTGCGACTCCCTTTCCGACAATGGATGCTGAAAGAAAGTCATGGTCTCTTCATCCGCATTCATTTCGGAAAAAGCCGGTAAATCAGAGGGGAGCCAAGTACGGAACCCAAGCCGCTGACTCTGGAATAGGTAAGGTGAATTCATGGCTGAATTTATGGGTTTGGAGAAAAAAAACACTGATTTTGTTCAGAATCTCTTTTTGCTCTGAGATAATAAAGTGAAATAATGCTTTTCCGAAAAGTTGTAGTATAAATAGCTACCCGATTACTTGAAGATACCATACTAGGTTTTTCTCACGCTAAATTCCACCGAGCCTTTTCCTTATAAACCTCTTCTTCCCCAGTGATTTTAAAGTTCTCTTGAAAGGACGATGTGACGGGTATTTCCTGTGTGAGGTAATGTTATTGAATACCAGCGCAACCACCAGTAAAATCAAGGAACCTGTCAATACAGGTGAAACAACATACATATAGCCCAACTCTTTCACTTTTTCAGATCCTATCACGGCTATCAGAGCTGTAGCACCGCCTGGAGGATGAAGTGTTCGTGTCATCTGCATCAATACTATAGAGAATGCGACGGCCAGCGGCGCTGCAATCCACAGGGTATCTGGGAAGATTAGATTTATAGTAACTCCGACTAGCGCAGAGACCACATGTCCACCCACGAGATTTCTCGGCTGAGCCAAAGGGCTTCCTATAAGTCCATACACCAACACACTGGAAGCGCCGAAAGAGCCAATCAAAAACAGGTTTTCGTATCCATTTAAGGTATTGCTGTGGAAATAGGTGATTAGTCCGATCCCCACAAAGGCTCCCAGAAAGGACCAAAAGTGCTCTTTGGCATCAATGAGTGTTTCCTTGTAAAAGACGTAACGGGAAACGCGGATCCCCCGTCGGATTTGCTTCTTCATCCGGATGAAAATCGAAAAATTGATTTTTGATTAAAATTGAAAAAACCACCTCAAAAATTCCAAAATCAGGATGTTTTGATGTGGTTTCAGGCAAAATTATCAGAAATATTCTACGAATTTGATAAAAATCTGATAAATATCAGCCAATTGTTGGTTTTTGGGTTAGATGGGATTGTTCCGGTTTTACTCCTTTTCCAGTTCTTTTATTTTTTAACCATCAGGCTGAACGTATGCCATGGTGTATTGGCATCGCCACCTTCATCTGCTGTGTTTTCATAGCGCTTAGATTGGGTCATTTTAACGGATTACAAGCTTAGCATATATTGATATAGCAAGTTGCTATAAATGAACGGATTGCAGGTTTGTGGAGAAATGGTGGAGTGGGTTTAAAGGTTTATTTCAGCAGTATTTTACCTCCATATCAATCTACCAGCTCCACAATTACCTCAATCTCCACAGCCATATTATTGGGCAATGCAGCTACACCTACAGCCGAGCGGGCATGTTTGCCTTTGTCACCGAACACTTCTACCATCAGATCCGAAAATCCATTGATTACGGCAGGTTGCTTGGTGAAATCCGGAACGGAATTAACCATTCCCAATACTTTCACAAATTGTTTGATCTTGCTTAAATCGCCCGTGGCCGCTTTCAGCACTGCAATGATTTCTATACCGGTCTCCCTTGCAGCATGATAACCTTCTTCTTCAGTCAAATCATCGCCGATCTTTCCAAATACTTTCGGTCCTGTTCCTGATAAATACAGCAGGTTACCGACTTGTCTCCATTTTACATAATTGGCTATAGGTATTCCGACCTCAGGAAGAGTCACTCCAAGTTTTTCCAATTGTTGTTCAGGAGTTTGCGAGTGTGCCAAAAAAGGGAAACAAAAAAGTGCCAGTACAGGAAGGAGTTTTATAAGTTTCATAAGAAAGTGTGGTTTTTTGTAGTTCTAAGCTAAGGCATTCTTTTTACTTTTAGGCTCGAACTTCAAAGTTGTTCTTATGGACAAGATAGAAATATTGCAGATGTGATATTAAAATGGAATTGAATCTGGGGATTTGAATTTTCAGATTTGAGATTTCAAATCCACTTCAATTACCAGAATCGGAAAGCCTTCTCATTTACCCGGTTTCGGAAGAAGAAATTGTCCCAAATGTCCGGAGCAAGATAAATTTCCACGCCCAGATTTACGGTCATGTAGCCATCGTACCGGTGCTTGAGACCTGAGCCGCGGCGTATTCTTCCGCCATTTCTCAGGATTTTGTCCACATCGGGCAAGCCATTGTCATCTAAGAAATTGGGGTTTCTGACAGCTAATCTTAGGCGGTCGGGATTATTGCCAGTGACATAATCATCTACCAGATCAAGGTAGAATTCACTGATATTATAGGCGGAAATATCGTCCAAGTAATCTGTCATAGTAAAGCGATAATTCCCCTCCAATGTCAAATCCATATACACATTCAGCTTATACTTTAAGCCCAAGCCCATTGGGAAAACCACGACATTTCGATTGTACGGATTGTTTTCCAGCTTAAGAGGTCTTAGATCCACCCACCGGCCATCCAGCTGAGCCTTGGGGTTGTTTGTGGACATTCCCACTCCGGCAAAAATATAAGGGTTCCATGAAGATCGATGAATGTTGGGAACTTTTACCGGAGACCAATAGTACTCAAGCATAGCAGTCACTTCCCAGTTCTTAGCTCTGAAATGAAGGTTTCTTGGGATTCTGTTGGCCCGTGGATCTGAAGGAGGATCCTGTCCGGACATTTTAATGTATGAGAAATCCGCGCGGGCTCTTAGATGTGTCCCAAATGTGTAATGCGCAGCGATGTTGGCGTTCCATTCAGGCTGTATTCCCTCATTATATTTCCAAAAAGAATACAATTCACCGAAATACTGAGTCGCTCCTGCACTTACAGAAAAAGACCAAGCTTCTTCATACTGAAAGCGATCAAAGCTCTGAGAATAGACCGGCAAAGAGGCAAGGAAAAGAAAAGTGAAGAATATCTTTTTCATAGTTTGCCTTCGCATGATTTTTCCGGATCCAACCTCCCAGTGTAAGTTAACCTAATTTTTTAATTTTTCAAATCCTGATTTAATGTGCAGATCCCGTTGCGGAAAGGGAATTTCAATATTGTGCTCCTCGAATTTTTTAAAAATGGCGTAGTATAGTTGACTTTTCAGCACTTTTGGGCGGTTGATGTATTCAGATGACCACACACGCAGAATGAAATTGATTCTATCGTCACCATAGCTATCGAAAAGCACATCGGGTGCAGGAGTCTGAAGCACCCCTTTATTTTCATTTGCAACTTCAATAAGTATGCTTTTGACCTTCTCGGGATTTTCTTTATAGGCTACTCCCACGGAGAAATTGAACCGGATATTTCTGTCATTATGCGACCAGTTGATTACAGGACTGTCTATAAACTGACTGTTTGGGACGATTATAGTGATATTGTCATTGGTGACAATGGTAGTAGATCGGGCTGAAATCCTGATCACATCCCCTGTGACATCACCCACTTCGATACGGTCTCCTATTTTGATCGGCTGCTCAAAAAGAATAATAAGTCCGGAGATAAAGTTGTTGGTAATGTTTTGCAGACCAAAGCCTATACCTACACCCAATGCTCCTGCCAGAATACCAAATGCACTTAAGTCAACTCCGTTGGTCTGTAAGATGGAAAACACGCCGGCCAAAATCAGGACGTACTTCACGATCATGCCGATAGATGCCCGTGTTCCGGAGTCGATCTGATATCTGATTAATATCTTGTAAACCAGTAATCTACGTATCCACTCAGTGACAATAAACAGAATTACAAATGAGATAATCAACGTAAGGATTATGCCCACAGTCAGCTTTGAATCGCCTAAACTGATCAGGCTAAAACTGAATATTTCCTGTATCCATTCAATAAAACTTTGAGCCTTTTGTTCAGCTACCTCTTTTATGTCCTGCTGCATTTGGTTAGTGCGTTCATTTCTGTTTTTCTATCCTCAAACTATTCTGAATAGCTTTTTTAAAGTAATATAATTCTTCGGTAACATGCTATTTTATCCATTGTTCTCTTTCTTTTCTTAAGAAAGGAGTCAATAGAAATAATTAATTGATTTTGGCTAATTTTGAACCATGAGCAAGCAAAAAGAAGAGCTGGAGCATAGGCTAAAGCTTAGAAATATAAAACTTTCGGACTACGATGATATCCGGGAAATCATGGTTTCCATTTACAAAAACCAAGGTGGAGCCTGGACCAAAGAAGAGCTGAAAAATCAGCTTAAAGCCTTTCCTGAAGGACAAATCGCCATCGAGGACAACGGTAAGGTCGTAGCGGCTGCGTTGAGTTTGGTGGTGGATTACAATAAGTTTGGGGATAATCACACCTACGATCAGATCACGGGCTTTGGCAAATTCGACACCCACGACATAAATGGAGACACGCTGTATGGTACAGATGTCTTTGTACATATCGACTACAGAGGAATGCGCTTGGGACGAAGGTTGTATGATGTGCGAAAGGAACTTTGCGAAAATCTTAACCTCCGCTCCATCATCGCCGGAGGTAGGATCCCGGGTTACACCAATTATGCGGATGAAATGACACCCCGGAAATACATCGATTTGGTTAAAAACAAAGAGATATTTGACTCGGTGCTATCCTTTCAGCTTGCCAATGAATTTCATGTAAGGAAGGTGATCACCAAGTATTTGCCATCTGATACGGACTCCAGGGCTTATGCCACACTTCTGGAATGGATCAATATCTACTATGAAAAGGACGAAAAACTAATAGGTAATAAAAAGTCTATTGTCCGCTTGGGCTTGGTGCAATGGAAGATGCGTAGATTCTCCAATGTGGATGATCTTATGCAACAGGTGGAGTTCTTTGTGGATACAGTTTCAGGTTACAAATCAGATTTCTGCCTTCTTCCGGAATTCTTCAATGCACCTCTCTTGGCAGAATTCAATGATATGGATGCTTCGGAAGCAATCCGTAACCTGGCAGATTATACTGATGAGATTGTGAGCCGCATGAGTGATCTGGCAGTTTCCTACAACCTGAATATAGTGGCAGGTTCCATGCCCGAGTATGATGGGAAAAAGCTCAGAAATGTGAGTTACCTCTGTAGAAGAGACGGTACCCAGGATAAGCAGTATAAACTCCACATCACGCCCGATGAGGCTTCCTATTGGGGTCTTCAGGGAGGGAATGGGATCAATGTTTTCGATACGGATGCAGGACGGATAGGCATTTTGATCTGTTACGACATAGAATTCCCTGAACTTGGCAGAATTCTGGCTGAGCAGGAAATGGACATTTTGTTTGTGCCGTTTTGGACGGATACCAAGAATGCTTTCCTTCGGGTAAATACCTGTGCGAAGTCCCGTGCAATAGAAAATGAATGTTATGTGGCGATTACCGGTTCGGTAGGTAACCTTCCCAAAGTGGAGAATATGGATATTCAATATTCTCAGGCAGCGATTTATTCTCCATCAGATTTCTCTTTTCCCCATGACGCCGTAGTGGCGATGGCTTCAGAAAATGAAGAAACAATCATCGTAGCCGATGTGGATCTGGATCTTTTGACTAAGCAGCGAAAAGCCGGAAGTGTACGAAATCTAGAGCAGAGAAGGCTCGATCTTTATTCAATTCAATGGAAACAGAAAAAATAGTCGCTGACTACTTCGCGCATATCACAGAAGATGTGTGGGAAAGAGCAGCCAAAATAAAACTGATCATCACTGACATAGATGGAGTGATGACGGATGGAGGTATTATCTACGACGATAATAAACTGGAATTTAAGAAGTTCAGTGTAAAAGACGGATTGATCGTCTATCACTTACGAAAGAGCGGCTTGATGGTCGGAGCAATTACCGGGAGGGAGTCCTATGTGGTACAGAACCGATGCGAGGAACTCAAGTTTGATTTTCATTATCATGGTGTGAAAAATAAGGGCAAAAAGTTCAATGAAGTCTTGGAAACGCTGGAACTTCAAGCTGAAGAAGTCGCTTACATCGGTGATGACCTGATTGATCTTCCTATCTTAGCCCGGGTCGGACTGGCTGTGGTATCAAACGATGCTTTGGAGTATGTGAAGCCTATAGCACACTATGTTTCACGGTTTAAGGGTGGGGAAGGAGTTTTCAGAGAAGTAGGAGATTTGCTTTTACATTCCAATGCCCAACTTGTCCCATTAATTGAAACATTATCCCAGAAAGAAGATGATAAAAAACAATAAACCCATGCGTATCACGGATTCGGTGATTTTGGGAGAAGAAAAGCCTGTTTTATTTGCCGGACCCTGTGCCGTAGAGAGCTATGATATTTGTTTGGAGATAGGCACCAAAGTCAAAGAATGGGCGGAGCAGCATGGATTTTCTTATGTGTTCAAAGCTTCCTTTGACAAAGCCAACCGTACCTCATCAGGATCATTTCGAAGCATAGGAATGGACAAATCTCTGGAAGTTTTGCAGCGCGTAGGCAATGTACTCAACGTGCCTTTGGTGACTGATATTCACGAAAGCTATCAGGTGAAGGATGTGGCAGAAGTGGTGGATGTCTTGCAGATTCCTGCATTTCTTAGTAGGCAGACGGATTTGCTTTTAGCTGCAGGCGAGAGCGGAAAAGCTGTCAAAATCAAACGCGGCCAATTTATGGCACCCGAAGACATGCAGTATGCAGTGAGCAAAGTGAGATCAACAGGTAACGAGAATGTGTGTCTTACAGAGAGAGGTTTTTCTTTAGGATATCACAACTTGGTGGTGGATATGAGAGGACTTCCTATTATGCGTCAGTTTGCACCGGTCGTGTTTGATATTACCCACTCTGTCCAACAGCCCGGAGGACAGGGAGGAAGCAGTGGAGGTCAGCGGGAATTCGCCCCGATTTTGGCACGGGCGGCAGCCGCTACCGGTATTGACGGTTTCTTTATAGAAACACATCCTGATCCTTCCAAAGCACTTAGCGATGGGCCAAATCTGATTCCACTTCATAAGATGGGACAGTTCTTAGAGATGCTAAAAGAAGCCTGGGTGCTGGGGAGAAAATATCAGGATTTTGAAGTTGAATAACTATTTTATAATGTATAAGCGATTGTTACTATTAATGCTCCTGAGTCTTGCTCCGGGGCTTTTTTGTTTTGCCCAAAGCAGCGGCCTATCTGATAATATTAGATTAAGACTAGAGCTAGACCAGCCTGATGTTCCTCTAAACGTGCGAAGGCATGAACTTTTTGCGAAGGGTGAAATTCATCAGTTTTACACCAACCGTATATTTAAACCGGCATGGATCCAACATGGTGTGCTAACTGAACTGGCATACGAGCTTCGTTTTGAAATAATTCAAAGCAAGTTTGATGGGCTCAATCCCCAAGATTACCACTTGGATCTGATTGATGAGTTTTTCACACAATTCGAGTCAAATAAGAAGCAGTCTATTCCAAATGCATTGGATGATCAGGCAGACGTGGATCTGTTGTTGTCCGACGCGTTTTTCCATCTGGCAGCACATCTTGAATTAGGCAAGGTGAACCCTGATAATCTCACCGGGAATTGGCATATCATTGCGAAAACGTCCAAGGTTTCTTACAATGAGCTACTAGAAGCAGCACTGGACAGACAGCAGATCAGACAGTCTCTTGAGACGCTTTATCCGACGATATCTATCTACAAAAAAGGGCGTGAGGTGATCCGCGCAATGGATGAAATCCAAAAGCAGGATACACTCAACTGGAAGGCAGTCAAAATCTCGAAAACCATCAAAGTCGGTGAGACAAATGGGGGCATACCCAATCTGCGGGAGCGCCTGGCATTTTGGAAATACCTCCAACCTTATGCCTATACAGACGAGAAGGAATATGACTCGACCATGTTTGCAGCGGTTCAAAATTTCCAGCAGAGAAATGGGATGGAACCTGACGGAGCTTTAGGCAAAAATACTATCAATGCACTGAATCAATCTCCTGCTGACCTGATAGATAGAGCGGCTGTGAATATGGAACGCCTCCGCTGGTTGCCAGACACCTTACGGGGCGCTGAGATGATTGTGGTCAATATTGCCAACTATCAATTGGATTACCTCAGCAACAGGGACACGCTGTTCTCGACGCGGGTAATAGTGGGTACGAAATATCATGCATCCCCGATTTTTTCTTCAGCGATGAGTTACATCGTGTTTAGTCCTTACTGGAATTTGCCTACTTCCATTGTACGAAATGAAGTGATGCCGGCAGTTCGGAAAAACCCAAATTACCTTGACCAAAAAAATATGGAGGTAGTGACTTTCTCCGGCAAACCTGTGGATCCCGGCTCTGTGAATTGGAGCGGGAAGTCTATCCCGTATATGATCCGCCAGAAACCGGGAGCTCATAATTCTTTGGGTTTGGTGAAATTTATGTTTCCTAACGAGTACAGTGTTTACATTCACGATACGCCCAGCAGAAGTCTTTTTACCAGAGAAGACCGGGCCCTAAGTCATGGCTGTATCCGTATCCAGAATCCTGCGGATTTTGCCGCATTACTTCTCAAGGATGACGGGAAGTGGACTACTGAAAAAATCAATCAGGCTATGCATCAGAGCAGAGAACAGATCGTGACACTTAACCGTAAAATTCCTGTTGTGTTGCTTTACCTGACTTTCTGGGCAGACACAAAGGGGCAAGGTCATTTCAGACAGGATATCTATGACAGAGATAAGGAAGTACTGGAAGCGCTTCGCCGATAGACAATCAAATCAACTGAATCCCCGGATCGGGCAAAGGTTGACCCGTTGTCCGGAAGTGTGTTTATAAATCTGTTGCATGATCATTCCTTAAGTCTATGACTGTAAACATCTTGTGTTGCATATAATCAGTTTTCTGTTTGAAGCGTTTAGTGCGTACGGATTTTGACTAATATAGGCTGATACAAAACGCCTTTTATGAACAAGAAAATAATTATCCCCATTGCCGTAGTTTTAGTTATAGCATTGGGATTGATCTGGTTTTTCAATCAGCGGAGATCAGATTTGACTGATGAACTGCGCCGAAATCTAGAAGGAGAGACAAGTGGTGTTTTAGCCAATTCAGACCATATAAAGGAAATCCGACAATTTTATGCAGGCAGAGATTATTTGGAAACCTGGCTATTTAACGACGCACTTTCCAATTCTGGAAAGCAATTGCTCGCTCAGATAGAGGATTCCAAATACGATGGATTGCAGCCCGGGGATTATAATCTCTCCCGGATTTACAAACTTTCTTCTAATCCGGAAAAAGAGGACAAGAAGTTCAGAAACCTCTCGTCTGATCAAAAAGTCACGTTGGAGCTGTTGCTTACCGATAGTTTTTTCATGCTTGCCCATGATTTGGAAAAGGGAAAAGTGAATCCCTCGACTTTGGATTCCAGCTGGAAGTTTGAAGAGAAAGAAACAGATGTAGATTACGCTTCACTGCTGGAAGAGGTGGCAAATGGAGCTTCCGTGGGCAAGACCTTTGCAAATTTATATCCAAGTTCAGAATTGTATGCTCAGGGAAGAGATGCGATCAGAGAACTGTATGAAATACTAGAAAATGACACGCTTACTTGGGACCTTGAGTCAGTGGAAGGAGCCATCGAAGTTGGAGAGAAGCATGCCGCAATTCCCGCTTTACGAAAGCGCCTAATCTTTTGGGGTTTTCTGAAAACGTATGAACCGGAGGATCCCAATCTTTTTGATTCCACTATGATTGAGGGACTTCGAAAATACCAAGAGGCAAACGGGATGAATCCTGACGGAGTAATCGGTTCCTTGGTCGCTGAGTCACTTAATAAATCTCCCCAAAATCTGATAGATATAGCTTCCGTCAATATGGAACGTCTTCGCTGGATGCCGAAAATAGATTGGGATCAGGAGATGGTGCTTGTCAATATTGCCAACTATCAGCTGGATTATATGGATAAGTCGGATACAGTGTTTTCAGCAAAAGTGATTGTGGGAAAGGAATACAATGAATCACCGACTTTCACAGCACCGATGAGTTATATTGTATTTAGCCCATATTGGAATATCCCGCCTTCTATCACCACAAGTGAAATTATTCCTGCAATCAGGAAGAATAAAGGTTATTTGGCAGAAAAAAACATGGAGGTAGTTACGAATGCCGGAGAGCCTGTCAATGCGAAAAATGTGGACTGGAGTAAAAATGGAGATGATTTTCCATATCGTGTGAGACAGAAACCCGGAGGGGATAATTCCTTAGGTTTGGTGAAATTCATGTTTCCGAACGAATACAATATTTACATCCACGATACGCCGGCAAGAGGTCTTTTTGACCGGGAATCCAGAGCACTTAGCCATGGATGTATAAGAATCCAAAACCCGGATCAATTTGCCAAAATCTTACTGAATGATAAGTCTTGGGACGAGGAGAAGATTCAGGAAGCCATGCATCAGGACAAAGAAAAAGTGGTGGAACTGGATAGAAAAATACCTGTGGTCTTGATTTACATGACTTTCTGGGCAGATAAGAGCGGCAAGGCCAATTTTAGATCTGATGTATACGAAAGAGATCAGGCTCTTCTAGAAGCGCTGAGAACTACTAAATCAAGCCTTGATCAGACTTGATTTAGTGAGGTAATCGTCGTCATTTCCAAAGATGAAAAGCAAAGAACCGTCTTTGATCAAGTCGATAGCTTCGGCAGAAAGTTCACTTGGAAGTGCGGGACAGCCTAAGCTTCTTCCCAATCTTCCCACTGTTTTGGCAAATTCCTCTTTCGCATAATCTGCTCCATGAATTACTATCGCGCGGTTTCTTGCCTGGTCGTTGAAGCCTTTTTCAAGACCATCCAATCGAAGGGAGTAACCGTGTTTTCCGGAGTAGGTTTCTGCAGTTGTATAAAAGCCCAAGCTGCTCTTGAAAGACTCCGGTTGATTGGAGAAAGCACTTGCCATCAAGTCTCCCGAATTACGCCCATGAGAGACTACTGAATTTAAAAGGATTTCACCCTTTTCAGGGTCTATGACCCACATTCTTTTGGCTGTGGAGGGGAGGCTAAAATCAATTACAGTCAGCACTTTTGATTTAAGATTGCCTTTCATCTTATTCCATCCCTGAATGGCTAAAGTAAAAACTTCTTTGGAAGGAAGGACTCCGTTTGGACTATGCAAACCTTCATATATGCCGGAGACCGGATCGATGGAAGCGGTGAGATTGGAGGTGTTCTTTTTGAAATCGGGATGTGGGAAAATTCCTATAAACAATAGAAAGGTAATCGCAATGGTTTGTGAAAGCATAAGCAGTTGGGTGGTTTTGCAAATTTAGGAGTATATCCTGTGAGTTCAAACGAACTTGAAGTCAGACTCTTATGATTTTGCTCATAAAAGTAGTGAAATTTTTCAGGGAACCTTCTCACCGGCTTTCTCGGTTCTTGGCATGATGAGTTAGGACTTTGATTTTGGAACCAATTATTATTCTGTAATTTTGCGTTCCCAAAATTATTCCACTGTAGGTCAGGCTACTTCAAGTAGGTTAACAGACAAATGGGAAAATAATTCAAACAAAAACAGAAAAACCGCTGTTTCAGCAATCCATGAAAGTATCAGTTTACAGAAAAGAACATTTCAACGCAGCGCATCGCCTTCATAATTCTGAATGGTCGGATGAAGAGAATCAAGCTGTTTTTGGAAAGTGTAATAACCCTCATTTTCATGGTCACAACTATGAATTGGTAGTGAAGCTGAGAGGAGACATGGATCCGAAAACCGGCTATGTATATGATATGAAAGTGCTCAGTGAGCTGATCAAGGAGCATGTGTTAAGAAAATTAGATCACAAAAATTTAAACCTGGATACCGATGAATTCAAAGAACTTAACCCAACCGCTGAGAACATTGCAGTGGTTATTTGGAATATTTTAAGGGAAAAAATTGATCGAAAATTCGAGTTAACAATTCGACTTTATGAAACAGAAAGAAACTTTGTTGAATACGATGGGAATTAAAATTGCCCGCGCTTCATTCGAGGAAATCGGTGAGGAGCACGTCGGGACTTCCTTGGAGACACCTCTTAGAGAAGATGCTTTTGAGATGGACGATGACCTCAAGGTCGAGTTGATCGAGAAGCACTTCAGAGAGATCATGCACATTATGGGTTTGGATCTCACAGATGACAGTCTCAAAGGTACACCGCATCGTGTAGCAAAGATGTATGTGAAGGAAGTGTTCAGTGGATTGAATCCAAAGAATAAGCCGGTAGCAAAGCTGTTCGAAAATAAATACAAATATAATGAGATGCTGGTGGAGAAAGATATCACCGTGCATTCCCACTGTGAGCACCATTTTGTGCCGATTTATGGCAAAGCCCATGTGGCTTATATTTCCAATGGACACGTAATCGGTCTTTCAAAAATCAACAGAATTGTCCAGTATTTCTCCCAGCGCCCTCAGGTGCAGGAGAGGTTGACTATGCAGATCGGAAATGAGCTGAAGGAGGCTCTGGGAACAGATGATGTGGCAGTAATTATTGATGCTTATCATATGTGTGTAAGTTCCAGAGGAGTGAAGGATACGCAGAGTTCTACGGTAACCTCTTTTTACTCGGGGAAATTTGAGAAAGACGAGCAATCACGAAATGAATTCATGCAGTACATCAGCATGGATAAGTAATCCTGAAAACTAAAACCAATACTAAAGCCGGTCTGAAAAGTCCGGCTTTTTTTTAACCACAAAGGGCACATTTTTAACCGCAAAGAGTCACAAAGAAATACGCAAAGAGCACGGAAAAACCTAGCTCTTTGCCGTCGTGAGTGTCCCACGCACGACTTATGCTTCGTTGTTCTGCTTCTCCAGAAGCTGGACTAATTTATGGCAAAGAAACAGGCTTTTGTGGGAGCTGTACCATTGGATTAAGATTTTTTTTAACCACAAAGAGTCCACCCAGGAGCACAAAGGTTAGAGTTGGCTTTTCCTTGACCATTGAATCTGAAAATTGATCATTTTTTTGAACCACATAGAAACATAGCAAACATAGAGTTGCCCGTATTTCAACAGGTCCAAGTCAGGGAGGCTTGAATTAGGTGGTGTATTTTTTTGAACCACAAAAGGACACAATGAAATGCGCAAAGAGCACGGAAAAACCTAGTTCTTTGCCGTAGTGAGTGTCACGCACGACTTTTGCTTCGTTGTCCTGCTTCTCCAGAAGCTGGACGGTCCCCTATACATTTTATGCGATCTTTTATCTCATTCTAATTAGATTCCCTATCCCATTTGACAAATTATGGGAAATCAAAGCAAGTAGAATGCTACCACTTTTAATTGTAATCCAACCCCAAATCAAGCCATAAAGAAATGACCAGAAAAATGGCTGAAATTTAAATATCTGCTAAAAGGTTATCAATCGCTAAATCAAAGAAGCCAGCAAGATTGTAGAGGGTGTGGAGAGTTTATTAATAAAGTTTGCAATTTGACAACTTTTTAATACCTTTGATCAATGAGAATTCTTATAAAGAAGACCATCTTATATTATACTCAAAAGTATCCGATGGCTTCGACTCAACTTTTGATTTGGTATAATGAATTTTCAAAAAGAGAATTTTCAAATTTCAATGAACTAAAACAGGTTTATGGAAATGCAAGCATCGTTAGTAATAATAGAGTGGTTTTCAATATTAAAGGCAATGATTTTCGGCTGGTAGTTTCACTGAATTTTTTGCAGAAAGCGTGTTATGTTTTGTGGTTTGGAACTCACAAAGAATATGATAAAATAGAGGTAAGCAAAATTGATTTTGACCCGACAATCTTAAATTAACTCAAATTATGGATATGAATTGGAAAGTTTTGAAAAGCGAAAAAGACTATAATAAAGCTTCGAAAAGATTGATGGAAATATTCCATGCTGAGCCAAATACGCTTGAAAGTGATGAGCTTGAACTTTTATTAGTGTTGGTTAAAGATTATGATGATAAACATTATAAGCTTCCGGAACTCGATCCGCTAGAAGTCATCAAGTACAAAATGCAAGAAATGGGAATCAAGGCAAAAGACCTAGAGCCAATTATTGGTAGCAAAGGCCATGTATCGGCCGTGTTGTCCGGAAAGCGTGATATCACGCTGAAAATGGCCCAAAAACTTAAAAAATTCTTCAGTATTCCTGCTGAAGTTTTTCTCCACAGTTCCTGATTTTTTTTAACCACAGAGGGCACAGAGGGTTACGCGGAGAGCGCAAAAGCTGCTTCGTTTTCCTGCTTCTCCAGAAGCTGGACGGTCCCCTATACATTTTATGCGATCTTTTATCTCATTCTAATTAGATTTCCTACCCCATTTGCCAAATTATGGGAAATCAAAGCAAGTAGAATGCTGCCACTTTTAATTGTAATCCAACCCCAAACCAAGCCATAAAGAAATGACAAAAAAAATGGTTGAAATTTAAATATCACATCAAAATCTTTTGATAGAAAAAGCCCATGTGCCATTCCAAATAATAGTGCAGTGATCCAAACAGATGGATTTAAAATCAAGGAATTACTTTTCAAAACCTTAAGCAATAGCCCTAGCATTATCCCACGGTATGCAATTTCCTCATCGATTCCCGGCATTGAAAATTGAAATAAGAGGGTTTCTATATTTAATGCTTCAGTAGCAGAAGAGAAAGCCGCTATACTATTGATCAGCAAAATCGAGCTTAGGATGAAAACGCCTCTAATGAAGAATTTCTTATTCTGTCGAAGCGTTAAAAAGTAATCCGACAATGGGAATTTTCTGTAAAGCGATAAGAAAACTAAGGAACCTAAAATGGCATAAAGTTTACCTGACCAATTCCAATGTCCATTGATGATTCTTGTTTCAGAGTATACAAATGGCAGATTTAACAAGACTGCATTCAAAAGATAGAAGATGGCAAATGCTGATAAAATTTTCAGTGTTTCCAAATTTCTGTCTTTCAACATGAGGATAATAATTGGAAACACAATTGCCAATTGAAGTAAGTTTTCTGCTATAACTCTTATCATCACTCTTGTAATAGTTTCGCCATATGTTTAAGCTCAAGGGATTCTGCCAGTGCCAAATTAATATTTCCCTCAAGAGGATTTGGGATGAGGAAAATATTTTTGATTTTCATGACAAAGACCGCAACGCGGTCAAACCATCAATAGCCTCTGGTAAAACCCGTGGAAGAATGAAGATTTTTAAGGTTTATGTAAGCCTGAATGGCTTGAACAGCAGGGAGGGAATAAGGTTTTATGGGAGCCATCCTATTGGATTTAGGTTTTTTTAACCACAAAGGGCACCAAGAAAAGCGCAAAGAGTAGGAGATTCTAGTTGTCCTGCTTCTCCGGAATCTGGACTGATTTTATGGCAAAGAAACAGGCTTTTGTGGGAGCTGTACCATTGGATTAAGATTTTTTTTAACCACAAAGTCCACCAAGGCTGGCTTTTCTTTGACCATTGAGTTTGAAAATTGATCATTTTTTTGAACCACATAGAAGCATAGCAAACATAGAGTTGCCCATATTCAACAGGTCCAAGTCAGGAGGCTTGAATGTAGGTGGTGTTTTTTTTGAACCACAAGAGGCACAAAGAATAGTGGAGCTTCATTGCCCAGCTTCTGAAGAATCTGGGCAACGAAAAATATGGGTTTCAGCTTAAACTCGCTTCTTTACCTACACAATGGGGAAATTCATGCCTATAATTCGATTTAATGAAGTCGTTTTCAACATGGTACACCAGAAGGTTGTAACTGGACTGGAGGGAAATGTTTGCAAATGACAAGGAGGGACTTCCAAGAAGCTTCTTGGGTGATTTCAGCCTGGAATGACTGCCCTGTACGGATAAATGTTTATTTAAAATACGGTTAAAAGGGCCTATGATGCTTCAAATCCCTACTTTAATTATCGCAAAAAAAAAGACTGAGCGTGTGACTTTCTCTGAATTCCGGTTTCTAATCGATGAAGTCAGCTAGTTTTTGTTCCGAAGCTAAAATGACAAGTAACAAATGGAGCCCCTTTTTCTTTTTTTTTGGCAGGGATTTTATCCATATCCCCTGGTCAAAAAACTGGGACTAAAAGAGTAAAGTGTTGATGAAGAGCTAACGCAAATTCATTTCAAGTTGTTTGTAAAAATGATCCCAACCTTTTAGAAATTCTTAGCAAACCTATATTGACCGACTAGATTTTAACCCATTATGATAAAAACAGAAAGCTATAGGCTGTATGATGAGTTGTCGCACGAGATCAGAAATTCTCTGAATATAGTCATCGGTAGTTCTGAATTGCTTAAAGACAGCGAGACTGACGAGCAGCAAGACTTGGTAAACATCATTCATAATTCTGCTACGCATCTAAAAAATCTCCTGAACAATTATCTGCTTGAAAGGAAAGAAGAATATGGATCTTTGGAAAGGAATGCGCTTTTTGATATCCATGATTTGCTGAAAGATCTCACTGCCCAGTATTCTCTTCTTTGCAAAAAAAATGGTCTTTCTTTTATTTTGGAAGTTGACTCTCATGTGCCGGCTATGGTGGTGGGATCAGCTACTAAACTGACTCAAATTCTAACTAACCTGATTACCAATGCGGTGAAATTCACAGAGTTTGGGTTTGTGAAACTGTCTGTCTATTTGCAAAAATCAGTTGAAGGGAAAGTGAAGGTTCACTTTGTGGTCAAAGATTCCGGCTGTGGAATAAGCAGCGATGATCAGGATAAACTGTTTAAGGATTTTGTTCAAATTCCCAGCCCTAAAGCTGAGAAGCAGGCTGGCTCAGGACTTGGTCTGGTCATTACCAGAAAACTTCTCCACAGTATGGATAGCGAAATCTACCTAAAAAGTAAAAATGGGCTAGGGTCTGTCTTTTCCTTTAGTTTGGAGTTTGAACTGGAATCCGGTGTCCGGCCAAAAGCTGAAATCAGCCAAGTCAACGTCCCTGGGAGGAAGGTTCTTGTAGTCGATGATTATGTCATCAATAGGATAGTCGTACGTAAGCAGTTGGACAAACTGGGGATATTCTGTGATACAGCTGAGAACTCTGAGCGTGCAATTGGCCTGCTAAAAACCAACAACTATCCAATCGTCCTAATGGATGTGAATCTTCCTGATCTGGATGGGATTTCTCTAAGTAGAAATCTCAAGAAGGAGTATCCCTACATGAAAATAATATTGGTAACCGGAGAAGAGCTGAGAGATTCAGACAGGGAGCTGACTAGACTGGGGATCTTCACTGTATTACCCAAACCATTTACACTTCATGAACTCAGGGAAGCTTTGAATTTTGAGTTGTGTAGAGAATATAGCTAAGCTAGTTTTCTACAATACTTACCCGCGCATCGATCAGGTCTTTGATAGGGACCACCAGCTTACCTTCGGTACGCTGTAAGACAATGTTGATATTGTCCATTTTTATGATTTTTCCATGGATGTTGTCGAACTCGATGATCTGTCCAATCTGGAAATTTTTCTTGAAGTAAAAACCAAAAAGTATTCTCTTTACAAGCTCCACAGAGCCTAATCCCACAGCCAGAGTGATACACAGAAGAATGGCTCCCAGAAGGAGGGACAGATTGTCGGTGATAATACTTGTATCTATACCGACCAGCTCAATGGCAATCAGTGTGATGATAAAGAGGATTAAATAGCCGGCAATAGTCGATGTCAATTTGGCTCCGGCCAATCCAAAAGAGCTGAACACATTGAAGATCAGATTTCTTGCTGCTCCTGAAATATTAAAACCTATGAAAAGCAGCGCTACTGCTACCAACAATCTAGGGAGAAAATTAAGGAGTTTTCCTAATTCCTGTGAAAGCACCGGCAAACCCAGTATCTCAGAGCCCAGTACCACAAAAATCAGCAACAGGGTTATTTTAATAAATGCAAGGATTATAGCGGAGGGATTGACCTTGAATCTCCAAGATTCAATTCCCGGAAAGTTTTTTTGGAAAAACTGATCCAGTTTAATGGATTTTAATATTCTGGTTATGAGCCATATACTGAGTTTGTACAGCAGCCATGCAAAAAGAAGAAATACAATAAAGCCAATCAGGCTAGGTAAGAATGCCTGCATTTGGTAGAACAAATTTTCAAATACTCCGTAGCTGGCTTGCATATTTTCCACTAGATCATTCATCTTTTGTGTTGTTTAAATCTTTTTTGTGTTCAGCGCTTTTGCTCTCTTCCTGTTTAGAGTCGGACTCATTATCAAATACCGTCTTGAATATCCCGGGGTTTTTGACCAAAAATAGATCCGCCAGATCGATCGTCAGATTGATCAGATTAACATCCTTCATTACCCTGTTTTTGATAATTTCGGGCAATTGGTCGTGTTCCAGTATTTCTTTAAACGGATTTTTCACTTGCCCAAATTATTGTATTTTTCCAATACTTTCTTTTTAGCACGGTTTATTCTCATTTTGACAGCCGATTCTCCAAGTTGGAGGGATTCAGCTATTTCTTTAACTGAGAATTCATCCTGATACTTCATCAGCAGTATCAGTTTTTCATTAGGATCAATCAAATCAAGTGCAACTTTCAACTTTTCAGCTTTCAGCGCTAAAATCTCACTATCATCGATTTCCTTCTCTTCTATCTCCATCTGCTCATGGAGTGCCTGTTCTTTTTCCTGCTTTACTTTATGCTTTCTGTTAATATGGTTCAGACAGAAGTTGTAGGTGAAACTATACAGCCAGGTAGAAAATGAAGATCGGCCTTCATAAGATTTCAGCTTGTAGTAAAGCTTAATAAATAAGTCATGAGTCAAATCCTGCGCTTCCGCCTTCATCGGTATGAACCTTAGGCATCTGTTATAGATTTTGTCGGCATATCTGTCATATAAAATACCATAATACGAAGACTCTCTTGTCTCCACAATTAGCCTCACAAGCGCTTCGTCCGATAAAGAAGAGACCCGCTGTAGCTCTTGTTTATCATGTTCTGGTGAGGCTTTCATTCGATACTATAATCCTTGATTGATTTTAAGACGAGTTCGGGTTTTCTTCCTGTGTTTGACACGGGTTTAAGAGAAAAGTCACAACATAGTGTATTTTTTTTTCCGAAAGTCATTTTTAAACACGCTGGGCACGGAAGTTTTCACAGAGGCTACAGTTTAGAAATAATTGTCAGGTAGGTCTGCCTATTTTAAGCGTAGAAAGTACAAGTTCATAAATGGATTTTCAAACTATCCGAACATATTGGCTGTTGGCTGCCCATAAATTAATGAATTTAACCCAGACTTTGCATTAGGATTCGTGGCTAACCTGTTCCGATAACGAAGCATGCAGGGTTGGACGAGCTTGTGGAGGGGTGGGGAAAGCCAATTGCAAATTGGTAAGGATAATGAGGATGGAATTACAAATCCCACTCAGTCATCACGATAAATTCAATAAGCCGAGAGAGGAGGGTTGACTAACACCGTGATCTTACTACTTCGGGAGAGGGGATTTTGGTATGTTTCTCGGGGAGAGGATAGACTTTTGGAGAGATGTTTTATTTTCCCTTCACTATGCCTTTCTTTGGAAGATTGATCCAATTATATGATAGCAGACTCACTGGCCAGACAGTTTTTGGTAATGCACAGGCATTTTTTACGGATATCGGCGATAGAGGATGAGCTGGGTATAAGCGGGAAGTCTCTATATAAATGGATGATAGGCCAGAGGGCGCTACCCGATCGATGGGAACAGCCGTTATACGATTACCTATATCCCATGCTGGATCCTGAGAATGAAATCCACCTAAAGACCTATTGGATTGACAGGGTAGTGGTTCTGGAGGAGCATCATTTACTGCCCCGGTATCAGCATATCAAGCCCGAGATGTTGAGAAGGTTTCATTTCTCGGAGCAGTATACTGCGGGTGCCGATGTGGTTTACTTCAGGTATTCCAACAAAATGCAGAGAGAAAGTAATATTTCCATCTATTCAGTCTATATCAAGGGTTCATGGTAGAGTAGCAAAAGGAGGAGTGGAATTTATCTGCCTGACCTCATCTTTAGCTGTAATTTTGCGAATATCCCTCTAAACAGGACAAAGAAAATGAACTATCAGCAAATATACCCGACAGAACCATTACGAAAGTACGTTCGATACTTTTGGGTGTTGGAAGATGATAGTTTGGATTTTTCACTAAAAAAAGTAAAGTTATGATAGCCATTACGGGAGCAAACGGAAATTTAGGAAAAGCGACCATTCAATTTTTATTGCAGAAAGTCACACCGACAAACATTGTTGCCATTGTCAGAAATCCTGAAACGGTAAGCAGTTTTAAGGAACAGGGCGTTATTGTCAGGCAGGCAGATTACAATGATTACAATACGCTTAAACAAGCCTTTGAAGACGTAGAAAAAGTGTTGCAAATATCTACTGTCGGGGTGGATATGGAGAAAGCCAAACAGCAGGAAAAAAATGTGGTAAATGCAATGGCAGAAAACAATGTAAAGCACATCGTTTATACAAGTATGGTTCAAGCCTGGCCAAACCCCATTTTTCAGGGAACGGAAACGCAATACCATACGGAAGAACTGATAAAGAAAACAAAAATCCCCTACATGTTTTTCAGAAACAGTATGTATATGGAAGCTATCCCCGAACTGATTGGAAATGCTTTACAGACAAATGAAATCCGCTATCCATCTGGAAGCGGAAAGGTAAGTTTTGTTTCAAGGGAAGACATAGCGGAAGCCATTGCAAATGTACTGACTGAAAACACACACGAAAACCAAACCTATGAAATTACAGGACACAGGGCCTATACATTTGACGAATTGGCAAAGCTGATACGTGCCGACATGAAACACATTGATATTGCGGACACCATCTTTAAAGAAGAATTGATTGGCTGTCAAATGCCTATGGAAGTAGTGGATTTATTGGTAAGTATGGCCAATGGAATAAAAGCAGGCGAATTTTCATTCGTGGACAACACACTTGGAAAATTGCTTGGCAGAACACCGTCAGGATTAAGTGAGTATGTAAAGAACCTGTAATTATGTTGTTTAAAGAGATGCATTTAAGCGGAATAAAATCGGGCAAAATAACGTTGGCTTTCCGCAAGTGGAAAAAAGCTTCTGTAAAAAGTGGAAGCCTTTTGCATACTTCTATCGGCTTGGTTGAAATTCGTAGAGTTGAAACCGTAAGTGAAAACGATATAACCGATAAAGACGCTTTAAATGCAGGATTTACCGACAAAAAGCAGTTACTAAATTCATTTACGTACAATAGCAAAGGGATGATTTTTAAAATATCCGTTAGCTATCATTCCGAAGACCCACGAATTAAATTAAGAGAACAAACGGAACTGTCAGAACCGCAATTCACCGAGTTGAAAAAGAAATTGGAAAGGCTGGACAACCACAGTAAGCAGGGTTTTTGGACAAGGAAAATTTTATTGGCAATAAATGACAATCCCAATTTACACGCCATAGGCATCGCAAAGTTGACAGGCTTTGAAAAAGAGTGGTTAAAGCTGAATATCCGAAAACTGAAAAACCTAGGCTTAACTATAAGCCATAATGTAGGTTACGAACTTTCACCATTAGGAAAGATAGTAGTAGGAAAACTAAAAATTTAGCAATAAACAACGAACCGTTAATCGAGTAGACGGCCCCGCCAGATCTCTCTGAGGAGCTGCGCCAACTCCACGGCGCACAGATCTCACACCATTGTATCCCGATTCACGGGACAGGCAGTACGGGTCTTCCCGCACGTTCGGGAGCGGTTCATCACGCATAGATTAACCACACGCTACCGTCAGACTCAAGGATCTACCGCAGTTTTAAATAAAAAAAACGTCTTAAAATTGTATCATGAAATCGAGCATGACTCAAGAGTCACACGGAGGAATGATTATCTGTGAAGCGAGATTCCATCCCGTTTCCTTCGTCACGGGACAGGTAATGACCATTAAAAATCAATTATAAACACATGAAATCGAGCATGTCGAAGACGACATACAACTTGTCCCGAACTTGCTTCGGGAGAGGGATGATTATTCGCCTGGCGAGATTCCATCTGACCTCTTAAAACAAAATATAAACAGATGAAAAAAGTTTACAAAAAGCCCCTTTCCGCAATTTGTGTCACATCTTCCGACTTTTGTATAACCAACAGGATAATCTAATGCCTCACCTTTGTCTCATCATTTAACGACATAAAAATTAAATAATGAGCAAGGCAACAGATATAAAACAATTATTCCAAACTTTTACATTTAAAAATGGGATAGAAACAAAAAACAGGATTGCAATGGCACCAATGACAACCTGGGCAAGCAATGATGATTATACAGTATCGGACGATGAAATAAAGCATTATGAAGCTCGAAGTGGAAACGTTGGGTTGGTAATAACAGGCTGCACCAGAGTAATGGCAAACGGAATTGGCTTTAACAATGAATATGCCTCTTACGATGATTCTTTTTTGCCGAGCCTTAAAAAACTGACCGCAGCTGCAAAAAAAGGTGGCGCACCTGCAATACTTCAAATCTATCACGCCGGGAATAAAGCGGTTTTGGATCTTATTCCTTATGGTATTCCTGTGAGTGCAAGTCCTATAGCATTAGCACCGTCGGCGTTTTATGCAGGAGGAGTAGTATCACGTGAACTTACGCAAGAAGAAATTCTGGAAATGATAAAGGCTTTTGGTGAAACTACTCACAGAGCAATAAAGGCAGGTTTTGACGGAATAGAGTTGCATGGAGCTCACGGATTTCTATTGCAAAATTTCTTTTCTCCATATTACAACCAACGAACCGACCACTGGGGCGGATCTGCCGAAAAACGAATGAACTTCGCTGTAGAAGTGATCAAAGAAATTCAGCATGTAATTAAAAAGTATGCAGACAGACCATTTTTGATAGGTTTCAGAATCTCACCGGAAGAGCCTGAAAGTTATAGAGTGAAAGATACCTTTCCATTGATTGATAAACTAATCGACTGTGGAATTGATTATCTGCACGTTTCACTTGCTGATCTGCTTGCACAAAAGCCTATAGATGCTGAAAATGAAGATGATACTATTTTAAAATTAATCCTCGATCACGTTCATCACAGAGTTCCAGTGATTGCTGCAGGAGGTATAAAACAGTTTGACGATGCTTTAGAGGCTCTAAAAACAGGATTGTCATTGGTGGCCGTTGGACACGGGCTTATCATCAATCCAAATTGGGTGGGGCTTGCATCTAATGAAGAAAAAGCAGAGGAAGTTTTGAGCATGTCTAAAGCCGATGAACTTGCGATACCTAAAAAACTACAGGAATTTATCCATGTAGCAAAGGGCTTTTTTCAGGTAACGGACTAGCCTTTAAATTTTAAATATTATAAATAAACATTGCTTATGAAACATTACAAAACGATAAGTGAACTCTATAAATCAAACGGATTTCCACCGCCTGAAAATCCGCTGATGGGCATACTAACATTTGAGGAGTCAGAAAAATGTACTTTTATCGAGAGAGAATTTACGATGGCCTTTTATACGATTGCCTTAACAAAATTAAAATCAGGGACATTTCAATATGGCAGAACAAAGTACGACCACGAAAATGGGTCTTTGGCATTTCTAAAGCCACATCAGAAAATATTGATGAATAATGTAGAAACAAGTGAAAAAGGATTTCTATTATATATCCACGAAGATTTTTTAATGAACCATAACCTCCATTCAGAAATAAGTAAATATGGATATTTTGATTACGAAGTGAACGAAGCTTTGCATCTGTCACCAAAAGAAGAAGACATTGTATGGGACTTATTCAACAAGATAAAGTTGGAATATTACAATAATCAAGATGAATACAGCAAAGATATAATACTTACTCATATAGATTCTATCTTGAAATATGCTCAACGATTTTACAAACGGCAATTCTTGAATAGGTCAGTTTTATCTGGCACCGTAATCACAAAATTTACGGACATTTTGAATCAATATTTTGAAAACGGAGGTCTCCAAAAAAATGGCTTACCGTCTGTACAATATATGGCTACAAAGTTAGCCTTGTCACCAAAATATTTAAGCGATTTATTAAAACAAGAAACAGGCAAAACAGCACTGGAACATATTCACATTGCATTAGTTATCGAAGCAAAAAATATTCTGATGAGTACCGACAAAACCGTAGCTGAAACAGCCTATCAATTAGGTTTTGAAAATCCACCTTATTTTTCAAGACTTTTCAAGAAAGAAGTAGGCGTTACCCCAACAGAATATAGAGAACAGTTTTTGAATTAGGGGTAGAATGTGATCCTGAAATCATATTGGTGGCACCAAGTATGTGCGTTCTAATGCAGATGGGGTAGGGATGCCAATTGAAAATGATGCATGGGCGGGACCCTCCCGAATTGCTACTGATGCTCAAGGCAAAGCCGCTATACCATTTATTCAACAGCTTAAACACCCACACTTTCCTTCAATAAAGATGTCACTAGCTCAACGGTTAATGGTTTCTTGTCCGCTTTTTCCCGGAGGGTATCAAAAGAGTATCTAAAGTCACATCCTTCTTTGTAGGCACTGCATCCATAAGCTGTTTTACCTCTTATTATTGTTCCTTTATTGCACAATGGGCAGGAAATGACCGGAGGAGTTTTTTTAGAAGCCGTAGAGTCGGTTAGTTTCTTTTCTTCCAAGACGGGTTGAAATTTATCATTGAAACGTATCAATCCTTCTTTATCTCCTGTCGGGGTTTTAAATCCTTTCAAGTTGACAGTAGATCCTTTCTGGAGCAAACGTAAATACTGATTCTCTGATATATTCTTTCCTTCGAAGGAAAATGGAAGTAAAAAGTCGCATCCATTTTTATAGGTGCTGCATCCGTAACTCGATTTTCCTTTTAGCAGTGACCCTTCCTTGCATTTTGGACAAGAGTGTCCCACGATGGCAGTGGTTGATTTTTCTTTTTCAGGAACCTTGGTTTCAGTGGGGTGGGATAGTTTAGCATGGCTTTGCTCCCTCAGAACTTCGATCACCAATTGCTCCACCATATGCTTCATGTTCTTCACAAAAGAACCTGCGTGAAAATTCCCTTTTTCTATTTCTTTCAATTGTTTTTCCCACTGCCCTGTCAGCTCTGCAGAGGTCAGCAGGTTATTCTTAATGATATTGATCAATTGCACGCCTGTTTCGGTGGGCAAAATCTGCTTTTTATTCCGTTCAATGTATTGTCGCCTGAATAGTGTTTCAATAATATTTGCCCGGGTAGAAGGACGACCAATGCCATTCTCTTTCATTAACTCCCGCATCTCTTCATCGTCCACTTGTTTACCGGCAGTTTCCATGCCTCTCAGCAAAGTCGCTTCTGTATAGTGTTTAGGAGCTTTGGTTTCTTTCTCCAGGAAAGAAGGTTCATGCGGCCCTTTTTCCCCTTTTTTAAAGAGCGGGAGCTCATCTTTCTCCTTTTTATCTTTGCCGTCAGCAGTTTCAAAAACAACCCTCCAGCCTTTTTCTAAAATTACTTTTCCGGTTGTTTTAAACGGAACTGTATCCACTTTTCCCAATACTGTGGTATTGTCCACCACACAGTCATCATAAAACACTGCGATGAATCGCTTGGTAATAATGTCATATACTTTTAGGTGATTCCCGTGCAAACTATCCTGCATTCCTGTAGGAATCATGGCATGGTGATCGGTTACTTTTTTATCATTGAAAACCTTGGTAGACTTTTTTAATTTTTTGCCCAAAATCGGTTGAGTCAACGGCTTATAATTCGTTAGCTTCTCTAATATTCCCGCTGCTTTGGGGTAAATATCGTTCGGTAAAAAAGTGGTGTCTACTCTTGGGTAGGTGATTACTTTTTGTTCGTATAGGTTTTGCGCTATTTTAAGTGTTTCATCGGCAGAAAGACCAAACTTATTATTGCAATAAACCTGTAATCCTGTCAAGTCAAAAAGCTTAGGTGCGTATTCCTTCCCTTTTTTCTTCTCAATGGAGACGACTTCAAAGTCATGTTCTTTTACTACGTTGGCAAAAGCCTCTCCATCCTCTTTCTTTAAAAATTTTCCTTCTTCACAGTTAAATACAGTTTCTCTATACAGCGTTTGTAATTCCCAGTAAGGCTGTGGCTGAAAATTTTGAATTTCTTTAAACCGGTTAACAATCATAGCCAGTGTAGGCGTTTGGACTCTACCGATGGACAGTACTTGCTTGTATCCACCATATTTCACCGTATATAAGCGCGTGGCGTTTATTCCCAACAACCAATCCCCGATTGCCCTGGAATATCCGGCATAATACAAATTATCATACTTGGCGGAAGGTTGCAATTTTTCGAAGCCTTCTTTGATGGCCTCTGTGGTCAAAGATGAAATCCATAACCGTTTGACTTCTCCTTTATACTCCGCCTGTTCGATTACCCATCGTTGGATCAGCTCCCCCTCTTGGCCGGCATCACCACAGTTGATCACAAGAGTGGCTGTTTCAAATAGCTTTTTTACAATGTCAAATTGCTTCCTGATCCCTGAATTAGTAACGACTTTGGTTTTGAACTTTTCGGGAAGCATAGGAAGGTGGCTGAGGCTCCAACTCTTCCAATGGGGGTCATAATCGTTCGGTTCAAATAAGGTGCAAAAGTGTCCGAAAGTATAGGTTACGCTATATCCATTCCCTTCATAATACCCATCATGCCTAGTATTAGCTCCAAGGACAGAGGCGATTTCACGGGCGACACTTGGCTTTTCAGCAATACAAACTATCATCTAAGCAAAAATAGTTAAAATAGAATAAGCTCAGGGGACTTATGGCGTAGTAAAGCGCTGGGAAATGACGTAAACCCTATCAACCAAACTGTTAAAGATTACTCATCCAAACCGATGATATCGATTGAAAATACTCATTAAATATTCCTAGCCTAGGTAGCCGTGGCATGTTAATCTAGCGAAGAGCCAGATTGCGGGGAGAAGGAGGGGCCTGCCTGCGCGCTGGTAAAGTATCAGAAGAGCCTGGCCCGAAAGCCAAGCGATTCGGGAATCCTGCCACAATAATTTTATCCCATACACTTACCATTCGGGGACGCAGCGATATGGGATAAGGTGAAATCCACTCTATATGGTCCGAGCTTGCACCTTGACCAAAGCGGATCCAACTGTGCACTCTGCTGGCAATCTCCAACTTTCCTAAGTGCGAGTACTTCACTGTTCTTGTCGATAAAGCGCCGATATTCAGCCTTTTTTAGTAAAAAATGCAAATAATTCTCTGCCAATCAGTCATATATACCCCGTATTAGGAGGTATAAACTTCCGATTTTTTCCCTTTTCTTGCAATAGTCTTTTAGTAGGAAACAACCAGCCAACCTTTATCACATTCTTCCGGGCTTAAATCCGGAAACCTAGCATAGGTCATGTGCTATTGTCAGTGTAATAATAACGTGTTACAGGCCGTATAGAAGTATTTCTGAAGGGTGATACCTGGAATATACTTCGATGTATAAGCAGAACTAATTTGAGTGATTATGGAGAAAAAGTACAAATCATTAATTATTCTATTTGCGGTTATAACGGTGGTATCTGTAGCCGGTTTTTATAAGTCCTATTGGAGCCATTTTCCTGATTTTGCTCAGTTCCCTAAGGTGATACATATCCATTTTGCGGCTTTTATCTGTTGGTTTGCCCTAGTCATAGTGCAGCCCGTATTGATTATGCAGAAGAAGCATGCCTTGCACCGTAAGTTGGGCCGGATCTCCTATTTCCTGGCTCCTCTACTTGTAATTACAATAGTACTGCTTGCAAAAGAGAAACTGCTCCGCGAAATAGCTGTTTCGGCAGAAGATGCAGCCACCGGTGCTTTTATAAGCTTCTTGGATTTTACTTCCTTCACAGTTTATTACCTTATAGCTGTTCTCAACAAAAACAATATCCGCTGGCACGTAGCATTTATTATCGGGGCTACCTTAGTGGCTTTCAATCCCGGCTTGGCCAGATTGATAAACCTCTTCAATCCGGAACTCGGGTTAGCGGTCGTCATTGTACCTTTTATTGTACCCGGTACAATTATAATTATCGAAAAGATAAAATTTAAAAGACCCGTTTTGAGAAGTCCGTATTTCTTTTTTTTACTGTTTTGGATATTGGAAATAGTACTGATTGTGGCTATACCTCAGACCACTTTCTGGCAAAATGCTATTGTGAAAATTGCAGGAATGTTATAAGATAGAGCTGATTTAGTCGAACAAGTCAATTTGGGGAAAGCAGAAGGATCGACTGTTAAGAAAATGCCCGGTAGGGCTGAGCGTGAAAGTGAACATACCGACGGGAATCCATGTCCATCGATAGGAAGGCGGCTTAAGCCCATTCCTTCAGAAATTAAAATACCGCAGGGGCTTTAGCACAATTCTTCCGACAATGAAGCGACATGATTCGAAAAATTCCGGGATAAATGATTTGGCTAAAGCCGGATAACTTTTGCCGCTTTTTATCCACCACCAGCTAAAGCAGGAGGGAATTAATGGAAACAAGAATTGGATTAAGCTTTATTCCTACCAAAAATAGCTCATTCCTCTATTGGAAATCCATTTTAAATTCATTTTCATTAATAGGAGCGTGGCTTTAGCCCGTTCCGCAAAGGAATAATAATCCTGTTCGGGCTTTAGCCAAATTTCCATAGTGCTTAAATGGAGTTTTTAAAATTGAATTTTAAGTCAAATTGCCCATTACTTATTCTATCTTAGACTGCACAACCTAAATAATTCATGAAGGTTCTGTGTATAGCTCCTTTGACAGGATATCAGTAAAAGATACATGGGATTTCCACCAGATTGAGAGACCACATCGGCATTTTTATAGTTTATCTTAACTAATTACGACAGACATCAATTGTCTGGAGATCTCTAATTTCTAGTATGGAGGAAAGTTGAAATTCATATTTTCGGCTTCCATGAACCCGGCTAATTATAATCACCAATTCCTCTTCTCTGACCAGCCCGCCATCTGTCCACACTGCGGACTCAGGACAGATATCATTGCTGATCTAAGCCATACTTCAGGAAAAGCCCAACTTCATCTATGTCCCGATAAAAAATGTGGATTTGAGTTTGTGCTCACAGATGAAGAATAGGGCGATTAGGGAAATTGCCGACGGTGGTGGGTCTTGGAGGTTTTTAATTTTTAACCATTCTAGACACAATAGCCACATAGTTTTGTCCCACGGCAGATTTCTGCCGGTTCAAGTCTCCTGATTTGGAGTAAATACATTGCAGTTTCCTGACTGCTGTTTCTAATTAATATTTAGCCACCGTTTGTGGTGCCACGAATGGTAAGATTTCCGGTTGTAGCCGTCCGTGATGACACGGCTGCGGCACGGATTTGTGGCGACACGGTCTGCAGCACAGGAATCTTTCATTTTAATGAATTTTTGTTTCCACCTCCTGCACTTACCTTCATTTCCATACAATGATCCGTGGCAGGCCTGTCTTGGTCGCAGGAGGAAGACAATGGCCTTTGAACTTTATTTACTTGGGGTTTATAGTTCATGCCTGCGGCATTGCTTCGTATTTACGGCAGCATGGTGTTAATAGACTGGATGAAGGTCAGCACGTGTCTACCTGACCTTCTGCCTTACTACCTACACTAGAGAGATCGTATTTAGCACCTTGATTTAGTGTGAATGCGGGGAGGTGGTCGCAGCAGCGGGCCAGACGGCTGGTCCGCGGGGGGAAGCTTTGCTGCGACTTGGCTTTTTGGTCCTTTTGGGCCAAGCCAAAAGGACAGAAGAGAAAAGACTTAACTTTATCGATATGGATCAATAAAGAAATTGAGGATAGATAAAAAATAACCAACACACTTTTCCACCTCCTGCACCATTCCCCATTTCCAGACGATATTCCTAGGCAGGAGGCCAGGGGATTTGTCATTGCGCTAACCATGGGTTACGCCTCTGGCTCACCCATGGTTATTGAGAAGTTTGATCCCTTCAGGATCATTTTTTCTTCAGATCCAGCCAGTTTTGCCGTCCGTGAGAACGACGGCACAGTGCCAACCAAATGTTCCGTCTTACCATCTACACAAGACAATCTGGATTTAGCGCCTTGGTTTAGACGGATATAGATTCCCTGAGGCATAGACCCCGTTTTGGAAGATTAATTTAATGTGAAATTATGCAATATTGTTGCATTTGAGGTTTGATCACTTTAGCTTTGAACCTCAATAGAATAGAAAACAGACGCATAGTCTGGGTTAAAGTAACCTCACCCTTTATCACGAATAATGAACCGTAGAAAATTTTTCCAAAGAGGATCCTTGCTGGCAGTGGGATCATCTCTTCTTAATCCATTTGGAGCAAGTGCAAAGACTACTGCACCATCAGCATTTGGACAGAAAACCGCTAAAAATATAATAGTCGTAGTCAGTGATGGAATGAGTATCGGGACGCTCAATATGGCTGATATTCACTTGAGCAGAAAGACAGGAAAAAACAGTAATTGGATCCAACTGTATCAGGAAAATTTGGTGACCCGTGGATTGATGGATATGGCTTCTGCCAGCTCGGTTGTGACGGATTCCGCAGCGGCAAGCTCCTCCTGGGGCAGTGGTGTAAGGATTCGAAACGGTTCTCTGAATATCAGCTCAAAAGGGGAAGAATTGCTTCCTATCTGGCAGAAATTTAAGATAAAGGGAAAGATGGCTGGCTGTGTGACTACGGTCCCTATCACCCATGCCACACCCGCCGGGTTCTGTGTTTCCAGCAAATCCAGAAACAGTCAGGAAGAGATTGCCGAAAAATACCTGGATCAACGTTTTGATGTAATGATGGGAGGAGGCAAAGGCTATTTCTCTCCCGAATCCAGAGCGGACAAAAAAGATATATTGAAGGCTTACCGGGATGCGGGCTATGAAGTGCTGCTTACCCGTGATGAATTGAATTTATCCAAGCTGGATAAGCCCGTCTTGGGTTTGTTTCAACACGAAGCACTTCCATATTCTCTGGATAGGGAGAATAATCTGGAACTGAAAGAAGCTGTGCCCACACTTGCGGAGATGACGCTGAAGGCGATTGATAAAATGAAAAATCATCCTCAGGGGTTTGTACTTCAGGTGGAGGCAGGCAAAGTGGACTGGGCGGCCCATGCCAATGATATAGGAGGTTTGATATACGATCAGGTGGCTCACGATGAAGCAGTGAAAGTAGCGATTGATTTTGCGAAAGAAGATGGTAATACCTTAGTAATCGTAACCACCGATCACGGCAATGCAAACCCGGGATTGATCTATGGCTCCGGTGTCAATGATAATTTTGATTCTTTGAATACCTATAAGCATACCAACGATTGGATTCTGAACGGGATAGGCAGGGAAACTTCAGTATCCCAGGTGAATGACAGGATAGAATATGCAACCGGCTATCAGTTGTCCAAGGAGGAAGGCCAGGAACTTCTCGCTTACTATTCATCTCTTGCTATTGAAGAGGGAGTGTATAATCCCAAGCATTTGCCTTTCAGGCTGCTAAGCGAAATCCAGCAGAAAAGAAACTCAGTAGGTTGGATCAGTATGGATCATTCTGCGGATTATGTGGAATTGGCCATGTTTGGGACGGGGAGTGAATTGCTAACTCCTTTTATCAAGAACACAGATCTGCATTACCTTATGCTGGAAGCTGCGGGAGTCGAGAATAAATTTTAATCCGGATTATAGTTAGTGTAGTGTTAACCAAAACCTGTCAGGTTTACATCATTGATTTTTGATAAATAAGTAAGCTTTTACGGCTCTACTAGCCAAACCTGATAGGTTTATCCGATACTTTTTACACTTAACATAACACTAGCTTATGGGGCTTGGATTCCCGATGTATGATTCGAGGAAAGCGCCCGCTTGAACAGTTTTTCCAGAGCAGTACGCTGTAGCCCTTTGCCGATGACTACAAGTTGTGATTTCGGATACTCCACCCCGGAGTTATTTTCGGAATGGGAAATCTCCACCTGTTTTCCATGAGTCTGGACTATAGAGGGAGTTTTCTCATTTTGGAACCATACGAGTCCTTTGATGCGGTAGATCTGATGATAACTTATGAAAAGAACCATGGTAAGCTGATTAAGAAGCATTTCCCTGTCAAACGGTTGGTTTACCTCTAGGAGGAGGCTTTTCAATGGATGTTCGGAAGTCTTTTCTCTCCATTCCGGTGTGTTGCCTGGGTTCCACCCACTTCTTTCTTGGGTGAAAATATCCAACGGAAGTTGACCTTCGTCGGTGGGGATTATTCTCGCGAGCGTATTGATATTCAGTAGCAGCTCTACCAGATTTATAAGGTATTTTGGAGTCACGAGGGATTTCTTGTTCAGCACAATAACATCTGCTGCGGCGATTTGACGGCCTACTTCCGGGATTTCTTCGATCCAGTCTTCCAGACAGGAAGCATCCACTATACAGATCACTGACTTCAGGTCAAAGTACAGGGCTACTTCCTTCTGGGTAAAAAGTGCTGCAATACTGCCCGGATCAGCCACTCCGGACGCTTCAATAAATAGATTGTCTGGTTTGGGGTCAGTCCTGATAATAGAGGCCAGTACGTCTACCAGCTCCTCATCCAATGAGCAACAGATGCAGCCATTATTCAGCTCAAAAAGGGAGTCATAGCGGGCTGCAACCAGATGTGAATCAATGGATACTTTTCCGAATTCATTCTCGATAATAATGTTTTTCTCATTTTTCCTTGCTTCAAGGAGGCGGTTTAAAACAGTCGTTTTTCCCGCCCCCAAAAAGCCGGTAAGTAAGTACACATTAATACGGGATGCTTTCTCCATTTGAAAGGGTTAATCATTCAAAATGATAGCTTTTGATCTTTTACGGGCGTTTTTCAGCATGCCCTAAATAGGCCACTCATCTTTAAACTGAGTGGTCATAGAGAAATGTTTCGATTCTTTTTCGGTGACCAGGCACGCAGTCAACTCTTCTATTAGCAATTCTTTTTCCAGATCTTGCCCGATCAGAACCAATTCATTCATTCGATCTCCGAATTGACCGTCCCACTTTTCCATGATCAAATCCCTGTTCTCTACATATCCGGGGTTTCGTTGTCTTTCTTTTTCAGAATAGGCTGCCCACCAGGTGCCAAAGAGATCGGCTTTCAATGAGCCGCCTGCCTGGCTCCAGAGCAGGGCATGATGAGGACGCGTAGCCAGCCAAAACAGCCCTTTGCTTCGCAGGATATTTGATGGCCAGGAATGGTTGATGAATTTCCAGAACCTGCCGGGATGGAAAGGTCTGTGGTCTCTGAATACAAAACTGCTGATGCCGTATTCCTCTGTTTCGGGGACATGTTCTTTGTTCAGTTCCTTCAGCCAGCCGGCAGCTTGTTCAGCTTTGTCGTAATCAAACAAATGTGTGTTGAGAACTTCTTTTGGAGATACCTGTCCATAAGAAGTCCGGATAATCTTCGCCTCGGGATTCAGCTTGATCAGCATTCCTTCCAGTAGTTTTAGATTTTCTTCAGATACCAAATCGCTTTTGTTCAACACGATCACATTGGCGAATTCAATCTGATCAGTCAGCAGATTTACAATCGATCTGGCATCTTCAGGATCATCGGTCATATTTCTGTCCAAGATGGTTTCATGGGAACCGAAATCCTTGAAGAAATTGAAAGCATCCACCACGGTGACCATGGTGTCTAGTCTGCTGATCTCATGCAGATCCAAAAGGCTGTCCCCGGTCTCGAAGGAAAAGGTCTGTGCTACGGGAATAGGCTCGGAAATCCCCGTACTTTCGATCAGTAAATAGTCAAATTTATTCTGACGGGCCAGCTTCTGTACCTCCTGGATCAGGTCTTCCCGAAGCGTACAGCAAATGCAGCCATTTGACATCTCGATCAGTTTTTCTTCTGTCCGGGAGAATTTAACTTCGTTCTGAATCTGTTTGGAATCCACATTGACTTCACTCATGTCATTGACTATGACAGCGACTTTGTAGCCTTCGCGGTTATTGAGTACGTGATTGAGTAGGGTGGTTTTTCCGGCACCAAGGAAACCGCTTAGCACGGTCACTGGAATTCTGTTTTGCATAGTTTAATGGGAATGGTTTTTACAGTCTGGGAATTCGATTTGTGATTTTCTTATAGAGCTCCAATTGATATAGTGAGCGATCCCCACCAGCACTGCTCCGATGGGTGTAATGATAAACTCAAGCTCTTCAGGTCCCCAGATTAGCCCAAAGGCTATAATCAGAAAGCCCAAACTGACAATAAGTATGGGCAGCTTTTTTCTGTGATGGCGTAGATATCCGTGCGACAGTGCATATATCGCCAGAAAAAGACTGAGCAGAATAATGCTGTATTCTATCCATGGATTGTCCAAAAATCCCAATCCTAAAAAAGGGAGTGCACTTATTAAAAAAGGCAATAGCGCGCAATGGATAGCACAGGCTATAGAGGTGGAAAAGCCGATAAAATCCAGATGGGTTCCTGCGAATGTGTTTTTCATATCTTGTAATTGCAATTATGTTGCAAGTATAAAAATTAACAAACTTAAATGCAACAGTATTGCAAATAAGCGTTGAAGTATATAGGTTTGACCATCCAATACACACTCGTATGCTTACTATACAATCACTTTCATTCGAATATGACCTGTACAATCGCTTTGAATTCCCTGATTTCCAGGTGAGTGAGGGGAGAGATCTGCTGGTTTTGGGGGAATCAGGAATCGGAAAAACCACTTTTTTACACCTGATCGCGGGTCTTTTGAAGCCTAAAACGGGAAAGATTCTAATTGATGATACAGATATCACCCGTCTGAGTGGCAGGAGACTGGATGCCTTTAGGGGGAGTACCATAGGAATTGTCTTTCAACGCCCGCATTTTATTCACTCACTTACCTTGGGTGAAAATCTCTCGATGATCAGATGTGTGGGAAAAAGGTACCCGGATCCCAAGAGAATAAAAGATGTATTGGAGGGACTCGGTCTACTGTCCAAAATCAACGTCCGTCCACATCTTCTCTCCCAGGGTGAGCAGCAGCGTGCCGGCATTGCGATGGCAGTAATCAACGAGCCCAAATTGATTTTGGCTGATGAACCTACATCGGCGTTGGATGATAAAAACTGTATCAAAGTCATTGAGCTGCTGAAAAAACAAACCAAGCGAAATGATGCGAGCCTGATTATTATTACACACGATCAACGTCTTAAATCCGAGTTCAGTCAATCCATACTGCTTTCTGCAAAGCAGAATACCCGGACTTCAACTATCAAAGAATGAATATTTTCCTCCTAAGTATTAAAAATATTGCATCGAAGCCGCTTTCAACAGGTCTAAGCTTGATTTTATTGGCTCTGGGAGTAGGGCTTATCTCATTGATGCTTCATATTGACAGGCATTTGCAAACTCAGATGAGCAACAATATCCGGGGTATAGATATGGTGGTGGGAGCCAAGGGAAGTCCTCTTCAGCTTATTCTTTCAGCTGTATTTCAAGTCGATGTTCCCACCGGAAATATCAAGCTCTCAGAAGCCCAAATCCTTCAGAAAAACAGGCTGGTGGAGTATGGAATTCCGCTTTCTTACGGAGACAGTTATGAAAGTTTCCGTATCGTGGGAACTACGGATAAATACCCTGAAATCTACTCCATGGAGATTGCCGATGGTAGAATATGGGATAGCTCCCTGGAAGTAGCTATAGGGGCAACTGTAGCCGAAAAAACCGGATTAAAAGTGGGAGATTCCTTTCTGGGCTCACACGGCTTAAGCGAAGGTGGGCATGTGCATGAGGATCAGTTCTATGTAGTGAAAGGCATATTCCATCCTTCGGGATCTGTCATTGATCAGCTGATTTTGACAGGCCTTGAGAGCGTCTGGGATATCCATGACAATCATTCCGATCATCCTTCGGAGGAAAGTCATGGGGAAAAGCATCCGGATGATGGGGAACCAACGGACGGGGATCATGCCCATCATGCAGGGGAGGTGAATTCTGAATCTGCTCACAGTGATGATCATGAAGATCATGAAGGGCATTCACATGATGCCCATGAGGAGGAGCGTGAGATTACGGCCATGCTGGTGAAATTCCGCAATCCTATGGGAATGGTGCAGTTGCCCAGAATGATCAATGAAAAAACCAACATGCAGGCTGCTTTACCAAACTATGAATTGTTGAAGCTTTTCAGTCTCATGGGGATAGCTACTACTACACTCAATATGGTTGCCTTCATAGTTATACTGGTTTCGGGAATCAGTGTATTTATCAGTTTGTACCTAAGCCTGAAGGGACGTACCTACGAGATGGCTCTTCTCCGCACGTACGGTGCTTCGAGAATGCAACTACTCAGCATGGTATTTCAGGAAGGGTTGCTCGTGGCTTTTGCGGGATTTGCGCTTGGGATACTTTTTAGTAGGATTGGATTGGGTATAATCTCCGTTTTACTAAAATCTGACTATCGCTACGAGTTTGCCGATATGGGATTGATTAAGGGTGAGGGGTATTTGCTACTGATTACCTTATGCATAGGCTTCTTTTCAGCCCTGATCCCTGCCATTACTGTATTTAAAATAGATTTATCCAAAAGCCTATCCGATGCGTAGAATTTCATTCCTTTTAGTATGCTGTTTAATTTCCACTTGTAGTTTCGCACAGACGAAGATCAACTGGGACATCCTCTCTGATGTAACCTTTACGGACAAATACAGCGAGGAAGTGGAGGCGTATTACTATTTCCCGACTTTTGGTCCATCAGTTCTGGCTTTAAATAATAAAGAAGTAATCATTAAAGGCTATGTGCTGGAAATAGACCGGGGCAATGACGTGTATATACTCTCCGCCAATCCATTTGCTGCCTGTTTTTTTTGCGGAGGAGCAGGGCCAGAATCCATTGTAGAGCTCAAACTGGACAAGAATCATCCCAGGTTGACTATGGATCAGGTAGTGACATTCAAGGGGCTTCTCAAGCTAAATGCGGTGGATATATACCAATGCAATTATATACTGGAGAATGCGACCATTTACCGTTGACCGGGTAGGGTATTGGTAAGCTATTGATAAGAAAAGTCTAGCCCCGTAAAGTTGCTAAGCAAAAATGCTTAAGGCTATTATTTAAGGCGTTTGTTTCAGCATTGGGAGTTTTTTTGCAGATGCAAAACTCATAAGAAATAAAATCCTAGGCATAGGATCCCCTATGGTAGCAAGTAGACATTCGTGGATAGTCTCCAATTTCACTACGGTATGACCTAATTTGACTTGTTTAGCCAAGATTACTTTGCTTAGAGGGATACCTAGTGGACTAAATGATAAAGTAAGCTTTAGATTCTCTTTACTCTTAGAAGACCAGATATACCTATCCGCAGTTCCTGCACCGTATGAATTAGGCCGACAGGGACATATTTTCCGGCGCTAACGCTCCAGCACGATTCCTTCATAATCTCCCAGCTTTGGCAATTCAAATGAGGTGTAGCCGTCCTTATAACTGAAAGTGATTTCCTCCCCGGCAATCATACTCCATATCCTGCCGGGCTCAAAATCTGTTTTGATTCTGAATTTGGTTTGATAGCCGGGAAGAGGGCTGAAATAGGTGTTGCCGCTGAATCCTGTGAGATTGACCAGGTGCAGCAGCATTCCTTCCCGGTTTTTGGTCCCATAGTTTTCGGGCGTATTCAGAGCATATTCTTGCAGTATTGCCTCTACCCGTGGATGCGCATCGGTGACGATCAGCTTATTTACCTCCGGGTAGCTATACTCGATCAAGTCCAACAGGATATTTTTATGCTGCTCGTACCCATGCAGGTAGTATAGCTTACCCAGATTGATAGGTAAAAGAATGGCGTTGCTTTTGGAGTGTTTTTTTATGCCGACTGCATAATAGCCTGAGGGCTCATGTCCGCCGATTTTCTCCGGAGGCCCGGGCCTGCCGGGAGTGTATATGGATAGTTTTGTTTCATCCGCGGAGGGGAAGTCGTACAATCCCAGATTGAATTTCCAGAAAAGCAGTTTCTGTTGCTCAAATCTGGTGAAGAGCTTTTTATCCGCCGGATTGAGGTAAAAACCGCTGCCCTCATGATCAAGTTGCTTGATTTTGGCTCCAAAGAGGGTTTCAAGCATTTCCGGATGGTCTGACAAAGAGCGGTTAGTGGCTATTAGGTTGGTGCCCGATTCGCTGATCCTACCCAGCGCTTCCAGGGATTCTTCATCCAGAGCGGTGATTTCTGGCAGGATAAGCACTTTATACGTTTTGAGTTTGTCTTCCAAATGCGCAATCTGGCTTTTCTCCACAATATCAAATTGAATGTGTGACTCTTTGAGCATGAGCTGAACTCCCCTGTATTCATGGGCGGCATCACCGGATGGCCAGGATCCGGGAGCGATCACCGCTACCTTTGCGGGAGAAGTGTAGTTTCCAAAATAGGGCTCATATTTCTTATGCAGCGCATAGACCTCTCTGTACACATCAAAATTTCGCTCATCCTCATAATCCCGGAAATCCCCCATAATGCTCATATCCAATCCTGAGCCATTGGCGATGTTTTCATAGAGCCGAATAGCTACTTCCTCCGGCTCTACGGCATTGTACCGTGACTGAAAAGAAATCTGCTGAATACTGGCATTGCTGACGATATGATCCGGATAGGAATGGATCGTATTGCTCACATTGTCCGAAGCATTATATGGCCAATAAGGCAGGGAATTGGTCTGGGACTCATGGCGGATGATATCCACATATTTTTCAGAGTAGGTACATATGGCAATTTGTTCATTTTTTGATTTGACGAGCTGATGCACACGGCGGATCAGGTCATCAGAGGTATACTGTTTGAATTCTTGATATTTGCCAAAAACAGGATCGCTGTAGTCTTCCGTCAGCGGCAACTTCATTCCATCGCTATATTCAGCAAATCGCCTGGCATCATATGGGTTCTGATCAATGCCATGGTATTCGCCTGTGTAGGCATTTTTGGTAGCGTATCCCGGCATATTGATAAAAATGCCGTCAATAGGATAGCGGTCGATTACTTCTTCTATGATATTGAAAAGTTGCTCTTGTTCATAAGGAGCATTGATGGAGATCACATACATATCGTCGTTCACGATCCGTTTGCCTTCGGGAGATAAGTAAAACCAGTCGGGTTGCTTGTCAAAGATGCTTTTATGTGCCCGGCTAAAATCAAATCTTACGATCACCCTAATTCCATTTTCATGACATTTGGTGATGACATCCTCCAGCATGGTATCCTTCATGTAGGGATTGGTATACTGATATTCCAGTTGGGTAGGATAGAAAGCCATAATTCCCCCGGCATTGATAATAAGTGTATTGGCAGAGAGGCTTTTCAGATCAGCTATCAGGGAATCCACTTCCAGGGTTTCTGCCTCATATGCAGGGAGATTGGTCTGAATTACCCTTAGATTATTTGCTTTCCACCAAGATATGCTATCCGGCCATGACGGGGATTGTGCCAAGGTGGAAAGGGGAATCAGTAAAAAAATCAGCCCGTAAACCATGTTCAAACGGACAGGCTGTATAGGGAAAAGAGAAAATCGTTTCATGCAAGGTTAATTGTAGGTTTAATAGTACAATATAGTTTGCTATGGATTAAATCTACCGTTTGGTATAGAGAAATCGCTTTTACTCTAAAAACCCCTTCAAGGGTTCGAAATATAAAAAGTTGCGGGAATGGCTTAGCGGTACAATTAATCACCCTTCCCGAAAATCTCCTCCGGCCCCTTGGGAGTGACCATCATAACTTTTTCTTTTTCTACCATTACAGAACCCGCCGGGGAGCCTTTTACTTTCCTCACATACTTGGCTTCTGTATGGATCACAGGAGCCAGTGACTCATTCTTATTTTTGGAGTAAAAGGCTGCCAGGGATGCGGCAGTCTCCAGTACGGTCATAGGGATGCTTTTAAGCCCTGATGTTTTGATGAGTACATGGGAGCCCGGAACCATCCTTGCGTGTAGCCAGATATCGTCTTTCTTTGTATAGCCGCGAAGCATGTCATCATTTGCTTGGGCAGACTTGCCTACCCAGATAGGGAAGCCCTCAAATTCAAATGTCTTGAAAGGTAAAACCACTGCATCTTTTTGGAGAACTTTATCCTCTCCATGAGATTTCTTGTAGTTTTTCAGCGCCCTGAAGTCATCAAGGACATTCAGCTCTTCCAGATTGGATTCGAGTTCGGCTGCTTGCTTGATTTTTGCTTCAATTGTCTTTTCCAGTTGCTCCCATTCCAGTTTCCTGTTTTTACTTTTTCTGTACAAGGAAGCTGCGTGATCCTGCGGCTTTTGATTTGGCTTGAGTTTGACAGATACAGGTTCCCCTGTATAAAAATCCATCAGCTCTGCCTCCAATTTCCCTCCTTGGAATTCATGTAGATTTGCCATGATCACATCCGCAAGTTGGGAAGGGGATGGGCTATTGCGCAGCTCTTCCAGTTTTTGGGTGGATTTTAGGATATATGAATTGGTTCGCTTCAGTTGCTCTTGGTATTTTTTGAGCAACGTGTTTTTATCCTTTTCGAAATTGCCCCGAACCAGAGCTAAATAGAACAGTTCATTGATCGCTTGGATAGGATTGGAGAAACGTTTTACCGGATTTTCTTCAGGTAAAAGGCTCAGATGGATTTCCCCGTTCTTTTCTACCAACGAAAAAAGCGGTGTGTCGAGCATATCCAGCAGCTCCTGCATAAGCTCCCATTTAGCTGATATTTCAGCATCAGGATAGCCCCTTTCTTTTAGCCAATTTCTCGGAATTGCACCCAGAGTAGGAAGAAATTTGGAAGCATTCCCCTCCTGGGATTCAAAGCTTTCATAACTCAGATCATAGCTTTTATTCAATGAATTCCAGTCCAAGTCCCTGTCTTCAGCAATGCCATTTCGGAACATCTTGACCGGAGCTGTTCCTCCTTCTTCGTACAGCAGCACATTACTTCTGTTTGCATGCAATTTGAACAGGAGAATCTTGCCTGAACTTAGTTTCAAATAAAAAGCCCGCTCAAAGTTTAATACCTGACATCCCACGATAGTTTCTCCCACTAATTCCTTAAACAGGTCTATGCTGTTTCGTTTTGCCCGCTGGAAATTTTCGGGGAAAGAAAGATAGATTTGAGGTGGAAGAAAATGCGCCCGAATGTACCGGGATTCATTTTCGTCTTCAGTTTCTATGATCAGCTCATCCTTATTTTGGGAAAAACAGGCACTGATTTTTTTGCCCGAGAATGCTTTTTCCAGTTCAGGGCACAGGTATTTCAGGAAATGATAATTGAGATGCATTAGTCCAAAGTTAGCTGAAGCCCGTCATAGGCCAAGGCTAATCCTTCAGGTAATTCCTGATCCACGGAATCATGGAGGCCGAGTTTGTGGGAAATGTGCGTGAAATAGGTCTGTTTTGCGCCGATTTTCCGTGCAACTTCTACAGCTTCTCCCAAGGTGAAATGTGAAATATGGGATTCTTTCTGCAGGGCGTTGATGACCAATATTTCAGTGCCTTCTATAAGTTTGAATGAGTCTTCCGGTATATAATTGGCATCAGTGATGTAGGTGAAATCTCCGATTCTAAAGCCTAAAACGGGAAGTTTGTAATGCAAAACAGGAATAGGGGTGATGGTGACCCCTTCAATTGTAAAAGGGTTTTCATCGATTTCAACAGTCTCTACTTGAGGTACGCCGGGATACCTTTTTCCTGAGAAAATATAAGCGAACTCACGTTTGATTTGTTCCAGTACCTGAAGCCTTCCAAAGATGGGCATGTCCTTTTGTTGCTTAAAGTTAAACGGTCTGATATCATCCAGACCGGCAGTGTGATCCTTGTGCTCATGGGTGTAAATTACCGCATCGAGCTCGGTGATTCCTGCTCTGAGGATTTGACTTCTGAAGTCAGGGCCTGTATCAATTACGACACTCAATTTGCCGATTTGGATATAAACTGAGGCTCTGAATCTCTTGTCCCGGAAATCCAATGAGTTGCATACCGGACAGTCGCAACCGATCACGGGAACGCCTTGGGAAGTACCGGTTCCTAAAAAAGTTATTTTCAAAATTTCAACTGGGTTTGTCTCAGCTCGGTGAGGAAGTCATGGTTTGCTTTATCCTTGAAGTCTGCAGGATCGAGATTCAATTCGATCAGAATGTCTACAAGTGCATTGATTTTGCCTTCCAAGGGGAAATATTTATTCACGATGACAATTTTCGCATCATTCAACACACAGTAGCCGGATTTGAAGTTACCCTTTTCGTAGCGCAGCATGTATTCTGATGAAGCGAATAGATTTTCGAGTTTGTCCAAAAAATGCTTGGTGTGTTTTATAGCCATGTCAGCTCAGGAATTTTTTTACAGTAGCGAGTAATTTATCGTAATCCAGGGGTTTCTGGATGAAGTCATCAAAACCCAATCTTCTGAATTCATCCATGGTGTAGTTGTGCATATTTCCGGAAATAGCAATGATCGGAAGTTTTGATTTGGAGGGATCATTCATCTCACGAATCATTTTGGTGCAGCTGGTCCCATCCAACACAGGCATGTTGAGATCCATAAGAATAAGATCGAACTCCTCTTTCTCCAACATCTCTAAAACTTGTTTTCCGTTTTTGGCGGCTTTCATTTGATAGTTTTCAAATGAGAGAATGCTTTTAGTCAAGTTGATGATAACGGAACTATCTTCCCCTACAAGAATTTTTTTTGGGTTGTTCATGTGCTAAAAGTAGTTTCTTCTTCGAGATATTTCTCAAAAATAATACGCTCATTTTTTAGATTTCTTAGTACTGTTTCCAAAGCTGTCCAGTCTTGAGACTGCGCTTTCACATCGGCATCGCTGGATAACACATAGATAGTATTCGCTCCAAGCGTGCCTGAGTTGCCTTTTACTGTATGCAGGCATTCAATCAGGGTATTCTTGTTTTTTTCTTGAAAAGCGAGGTCTATATGTCCGATTAATTGATCAAATTCTTCCAAGAATTCAGTGTATAATGCCTTAATGCCGGTTATTGAGTTGAATTTCTGCAGTTGAAGAATTACTTTTTTATCCAAAACCAATTTTTCTTCCCCTTCCTTTCCTTGCAGATAGTCATCATTGGTTGAAGTGATATGGGATGAGATCACCTCCATAAATTCCTTTGGACGGATGGGTTTTGTAATCAAATCACTAAATCCCAATTCCAAAAAATTCTTTTTGGCAGATTCGGCCGAATAAGCAGTAATTGCGATTATGGGGCACTGATATTCAGACTTGCGTCGGATTATTTTTGATGCAGTGACGCCGTCCATATCCGGCATTTGTATATCCATCAGGATCAGATCAAACTTTTCTTTATAAGCTTTTTCCACTGCTTTCACTCCTGTATTAACCGCCTCGAAGGTATATATTTGTCCGATAAGACTTTCAAGTAGCTTTCGGTTCAAGTCATTGTTGTCTACAATCAACACCTTTTTGTTTTTCATGACTTAACTTCGGATTTTTGCTTGCAGCTAATCACATTTAATTTTGTCAAATCAATCCTACTTGATCTTAGTGGTGGGACCCACCGCAGTCGGCAAGACCGAATTATGCTTAAATCTAGCCAAAAAATTCAAAACTGAAATTGTGTCCTGCGATAGCAGACAGTTTTACCGTGAAATGAATCTGGGAACGGCAAAACCCGATGCAGGGGAATTAAGTCAGGTTCCGCACCATTTTATAAACAGTCTGTCAATAGAGCAGGAATATGATGTCCGCAAGTTTGAGCAGGATGCGTTGGCTTTACTTCAGGGATTGTTTGAAAAGCATCAAACGGTGATTATGACGGGAGGCTCCGGATTGTTTGCCGATGCCATAGTAAATGGAATGGATGAAATGCCACAGGTAGCACCGGAAATCCGTGCCGGAATAATTAAGGAATACGGGGAAAAAGGACTTGTTTTTCTACAAGATGAAATAGCCCGGAATGATCCCGAATACTTCGAAGTGGTGGATCAAAAGAACCCTCAACGATTGATGCGGGCCTTGGAAATATTCAGAGGGACAGGGAAGAAATTCAGCTCTTTTCGCGTGAAATCAAAAAAGCCACGTCCGTTTGAAGTCATCAAAATCGGCTTGGAGAGGGACAGGGAAGAATTGTATGCCCGGATAGATCTAAGAATGGATCAGATGATAGCGGCGGGATTGTTTGACGAGGCAGATGCGCTCTTTGGCAAAAGACATCTAAATGCGCTTCAGACGGTCGGCTACTCAGAGATCTTCGGATATCTTGAGGGAAAATATGAAAAGGAGGAAGCTGTCCGGTTGCTGAAAAGGAATTCCCGCCGCTATGCCAAGCGACAGATGACCTGGTTTAAGAAAGATGAGGGTATAAGCTGGTTTTCTCCGGAGAAGCAGAATGAAATTCTAGCATATATACAAGCTCAGATTTTCTGAAAACTTGCAATTTTTCCTACCCAGTTGTAAGGGGCTTTTTTCAGCAGTGCATTGTATTGGATACGGTTGACTTTAAGTTCCCGTATGATTTTAAGTGCTTTTTCGGTGATATTCTTGTCTGTCTGGTTTTCTTTGAGGGCAGCTATCAGCAAGTCCGGATCAGAAGAGTCTTCCACCAAAATTCCCAGAGCAGGATTTAAGGAATTCAACTTAAACAGCAACTCTTTCTGATAGTTGATTTTGCGCTGCAAGGCATTTTTCACAGTGAGAAAAAATAGGAGGCATCCGCCTCCCAACATGATAAATAGTGGTATAAAGCCCATCTTATATGCTACAAATTTTCATTAGTTTAAGATGATCTTCGATCAGATGCTTTGTCTTACCTATACAGTCAGCGAATGGGGTGAATACCACTTCTTGGTTGATGATTCCTGCCATATGATATTGATGACCGGCAAGTAGACCTTCCACGGCAGACATTCCACATCGGCTCGCTAATACACGGTCACGTGCAGTTGGGTTTCCTCCCCGCTGAATATGACCAAGTGTAGTGACTTTAAAGTCCTTTGCGGGATCATTCAGTTTCGTTTTCACTTTTTCCATGATGGTCTGGGCATTGCCCGCCTCATCTCCTTCAGCTACCACAATGATGCTTGAGGATTTGCTTTTACGCAGGTTTTTCAGGGATTTTACGACATCGTCCAAGTTTGTTTTGGTCTCAGGAACCATTACAAATTCAGCTCCCCCGCCTATTCCTGATTCTACAGCAATAAATCCTGCATCCCTTCCCATCACTTCGATAAAGAAAATTCTGTCGTGGGCAGCGGCAGTGTCCCGGATTTTGTCGATGGCCTCCAAGGCAGTATTCACTGCAGTGTCAAATCCAATGGTGTAATCCGTGCCATATAGGTCATTATCGATAGTTCCCGGGCAGCCGATGGTAGGGATTCCATATTCCTCAAAAAATAATTTGGCTCCCGTAAATGTCCCGTCTCCCCCTATCGCTACCAACCCTTCGATGCCATGAGCGATGAGATTATCGTAGGCTTTTTTTCTTCCTCCAGGGGTTTTAAATTCCATGGATCTGGCAGATTTCAGGATTGTTCCGCCCCGCTGTACTATATTACTTACTGAATGAGACTGCATGCGCTTGATATCACCGTCGATCATGCCCTCATATCCGCGATAGATTCCATATACTTCCAATCCTTTGAAAATAGCTGTACGAACGACCGCTCTCACACAGGCGTTCATGCCGGGACTATCTCCTCCGGAAGTAAAAACTGCAATTTTTTTCATCTGATTATAATTTGTCTTTCAATGGTCATAACCTGTCCCGTGACGAAGGAAACGGGATGGAATCTCGCATGACAAATAACCATTTCACAGAGTGAGATTGGAGTCATGCGTGATTTCATGTTCATAGGTTTAATGCTCAAAAATAAGGATTTAAGAAGGAATGCTCTTAGTTTCTTAAATTATTAAACTTTTAATAAATGCAGCTATGGAAAAGAGCTTGAATTCCAGTGCTAAAAATCTGAATTTGGGTGGATGGATAAAAGAAACTTACCTGCACTGGACTTCGCGATAAGCCCAATTGGATTGGGCTGCATGTCACTGAAGGGCAACTTGAAAGAAGATCAGGAGACTATAGATGCTGCGATTTCGGGAGGAATCAGCTTTTTGGATACGGCAGATTTGTACCAAAAGGGCTTGAATGAGAAAATTGTAGGTGCTGCCATCAAGGATAGGCGAAAAGATATCGTACTGGCTACCAAGGTCGGAAATCAGTGGAGAGAAGATGGCAGTGGATGGGATTGGAATCCTAGGAAGTCTTACATTCTAAAAGCTGTGGAAGAAAGCCTGCAGCGGCTGCAGACCGATTATATAGATATTTACCAATTGCACGGTGGGACCGTGGAAGATCCTTGGGAGGAAACACTGGAAGCATTTGAACTTCTGAAAAGCCATGGGAAAATCCGGGCTTTTGGCATTTCTTCTATCCGTCCAAATGTGATTCGAAAGGTACTGGAAATGAGTTCTCCTGCCACTATTATGATGCAATACAGTCCTCTGGATCGAAGGCCTGAGGAAATAGCGTTTCCTATGATCGCTGAATCTGAGACAAGAGTTTTGGTTCGTGGTACTTTTGCAAGAGGGCTTTTGATCAATAAGCCTGAAGAAGCATTTTTGGAATATACTGCACCGGAAGTTAAAGAGATACGTGACTTGATTGGGGATTCGGGACTTTTGCCTGAAGCGTTCTTGATCCGCTTTGGATTGATGCAGCCGGCTGTTGGCTCTCTGGTGGTAGGGGCAAGCTCGGTGGAGCAGGTAGAAAGATTGGTTTTTGCTTATGAGCAGCAAGCGAGTATATCGGATGAGTCAGTCAAGGAAATATCAGCGAAAATACCACTGAACCGCTACACACAGCACAGATAAAATTCCCATTGCCTAAACTCCACAAATAGTCTATTTTGGAAGAGTTTATTTTATTTTGCCTTATAAAACACCCAAATATGAAATCGAGCCTACCTGAGGCACAGACAGGCATGATCCCTTACCTACGGGAACACACGGAGGGATTATTATCCATCTGGCGAGATTCTCCCGAGAATCGGGACAGGCTATCCCGTTTCCTTCGTCACGGGACAGGTTATGACCATTGAAAAACAATTATAAACACATGAAATCGAGCATGTCGAAGACGACACACAGAGAGATGATTATTCACCGTGCGAGATTCCATCTGACCATTAAAAATCAAAATATAAACAGATGAAATTTAGACTGTTACTTTTTGTTATACCGGTTCTGATCTGGTCCTGCGAGCCCAAGGAACTTACCGAGACTGAGCGCTGGGAAGATACTGCCAGTCGGGTGGAGATTATAAGGGATGATTTTGGAATCCCCCATATCTATGGAAAAAGCGATGCGGATGCCGTATTCGGACTGCTGTATGCCCAGTGTGAGGATGATTTCAGAAGAGTGGAGCGTAATTATATCTGGGCCACGGGAAGACTGGCCGAGCTGGAAGGACATGAGGCGATTTACAGTGACCTCCGTGCTAATCTTTACATGACCGAAACTGAAGCAAAAGCTGCTTACGAGTCAGCTCCTGATTGGCTGAAGGAACTTTGTATGGCCTTTGCCGATGGGGTGAATTACTATCTGGCGAAGCATCCGGAAGTAAAGCCTCAGGTGATTACACGTTATGAGCCTTGGATGCCGATGTTTTTCAGTGAAGGGTCTATCGGAGGGGATATAGAGCAGATTCCAATTCGAAAGATCCAGGCCTTCTATGCAGAAAAGGAATCTGATGTTATGGCTTTTTATGAAGATGGGTTTGACCGTCAGTCTCTTTTGGATGAGCCAAAGGGTTCTAACGGAATCGCTTTGAATGGTAAGATGACAGACTCCGGCAATGCCATGCTGCTTATCAATCCGCATACTTCATTCTATTTCAGACCAGAAGTTCATGTGGTGAGCGAAGAGGGTTTGAATGCTTACGGTGCAGTGACCTGGGGGCAGTTTTTTGTCTATCAGGGATTTAATGAAAAAACGGGCTGGATGCATACCTCTACCCAGGTGGATTTCATAGATGAGTTTGTGGAAGATGTGTCTGAGAAAGACGGAAAATATAAATATCAATACGGTGACGAAAGCCGGGCGGTGGAAGAGTTTCAGGTTTCATTGAAATATAAGTCCGGGAATGAATTGAAGGAGAAGCCATTTACTTTTTACAGAACCCATCATGGCCCGGTCACACATAAAACCGGAGATAAATGGGTGGCAACCAAAATCAATTGGGATCCGGTAAACGCCCTTATTCAGAGTTTTACGCGGACAAAACTGAGCAATCATGCTGAGTTTAAGAAAATGATGGATATCCGTACAAATTCATCCAACAATACGGTTTTTGCTGATGCGGAAGGAAACATTGCCTATTTCCACGGCAATTTTATTCCAAAGAGAAACGAAGGATTTGACTTCTCCAATCCGGTAGATGGCTCGGATCCCAAATCCGATTGGCAAGGACTGCATACGGTGGAGGAAAGTATAATGATTTTAAATCCCGGCACAGGTTGGATTCAGAACTGTAATTCCACGCCATTTACTGCTGCGGGTGAGTTTAGCCCGAAGCGGGAAGATTATCCGTTTTACATGGCTCCCGATCAGGAGAATTATCGGGGGATTCATGCGGTGAAGGTGCTAAATGAGACTTCCGGATTGACGTTGGATAGTTTGGTGAAACTGGCCCACGATTCCTATTTACCTGCTTTTGGGAAATTGATCCCTATGCTGCTGAAAGCCTATGAGAAGCGGGGTGTGGCTGATCCTCAATTTACCGAGCCGATAAAAGTGCTGGAATCATGGGATTATCGAACTTCCAAAGAGTCTGTGGCTATGTCGCTTGCGCATTTTTTTGGGATGAATTTTATGAAAGATCATGGGAATATCAATAACCTGATCAGTTTTAATAATGAGAGGGGTAGTATAGCCCCAAATCCTTCTCCTACAGAATTGCTTTCAACTTTCAGCAAGACCCTGGATCAGATGAATGCAGACTTTGGTACCTGGAAAACGCCTTGGTCAGAGATCAATAGATTCCAGCGCTTGACCGGAGAGATCGATCCGCCCTTCGACGATTCTAAGGAATATACTCCTGTGGGTATGGCTTCCGGTACTTGGGGAGCTTTGGCCGCTTTCGGAGCCAAAACCTATCCCGGTACCAAACGATTGTACGGCTACAGGGGAAATAGTTTTGTGGCAGTGGTAGAATTTGGAGAGAAAGTAAAAGCCAAGTCAATACTTGCGGGAGGGCAAAGCTCAGATCCGGATTCTCCACATTTCTATGACCAAGTGCAGGATTATGTGGATGGTAAGTTTAAGGATGTAGCGTTCTACCGGGAGGATGTGGAGGCTAGGGCAGAAGAGCATTATGTGCCGGGGAAGAGGGAGTGATTTTAGTAGGCAGTCATCAGTCTCAGTTTTCAGTTGACAGAGACCTTTGTCAGGTTGGGCAGTCAGTCTGCCGAAGGCATGAAAGTCGAAACCTTCTTGAAAAAAAGCCTCGGCTTGTGGCTAACAAACCGAAATCGGCAAGTGCTTTTTGCCGTCTATGATGGAACGAAGAGAGGTGTACATGAAGGCTAGAGGCTTGAGCCAAATGATAGCGCTATTAGCTAGAAGTAAATTAGGCAAAAAGTAAACTGTAGATTAAAATGACCTACGCATCAATTCCATTAGCCCTATTCGCTCATTATTTGACAGGATAAATGGGTTTTTTTGCTAAACTTTCACTTGAATACAACCCAACAAAACTGATGAGAAAAATACTCTTTTTAGTGCTCCTTAGCACATCAGCTGCTTTTGCGCAGCAAGAAAACACAAAGTCCCTGCGAACTTCGGTAGAAACAGATACCCGCGTGATTCGTCAGGATGTACCGATGACGAATTCTATCCGCAAAGCGTTTGAAGAAGGATCAAGAAACTTCTCAGGCAAGCCGGGTGAAAATTACTGGCAGCTGGAAACTGACTTTACCATCAAAGCCAGCCTGGATCCAAGTACGCAGACGATCACAGGATCAGAGAAAATCCTCGTGCATAACAATAGCAAGGACGATCTGGATGCTATTGTCCTTCGACTGGACCACAACATTTTCCGTGGAGATGTGCCTCGCGGTACTTCCGTGCCTGCAGAAAATACTGAAGGAATGGTCGTGACCGCCATCAAAGTAGGCGGAGAATCGGTGGATCTGAATGCGGCACCATCTAGCCAAAATAATCCGCCTGCACTACGGGTACGGGGGTTGCAGAGTACTGTGGCGACCATCACGCTTGTGAACTCGATCAAAGCGGGTACAACTGCGGAAGTAGAGATCGACTGGCATACCAAATTGCCGGGTGGTGAGAACGGCAGAGGGCATAGAATGACACAGCGTTTTGACAGCACTTTATTTCAGCCTACACAGTGGTTCCCCAGATTGGCGAAGTATGATGATCTGAGGGGATGGGAGACAAGCCTTTACTTAGGCCCGGCGGAATTCTTCAATAACTTTGGCCGCTTTGATGTTTCCCTTACTGTGCCGGCCGGTTGGATTGTAAGCGGTACGGGTGTATTGCAGAACCCAACTGAGGTTTTGACTCCTACAGTCATCCAAAGACTTTCTACCGTGCTTGACTCTGATGCAGAAGTGACACTGGTGAGTGAAGATGAAAATGGCCCGGGCAAAGCGACTAAGGCAGGAGATAAGCTTACTTGGCGTTTTGTGGCGGATAAAGTAAACGATTTTGCATGGGCTACTTCGGATAGATTTATCTGGAAAGCAAGCAGAGCCACTATTCCGGGCAAAGGACCTGTGCCAATTTACATGGTTTTTATTCCTGAGCGGGCCAAGTATTTTGAGAAAGCGGTGGAAAATACCAGACATGCGTTGGAATTTTATTCCAAACTCTGGGCACCCTATCCTTTTCCCCAGCTCACCCTTCAGGATGGCCCAAGTGCCGGTATGGAATACCCTATGGTAATCAATTCCAACCAAGGCGCGGCCGATCATGAGACAGCGCACCAGTGGTGGCCCATGATGGTAGGAACCAATGAAACCCGCTATGGCTGGATGGATGAAGGATTTAACCAATACATGAATATTCTTTCTGCCGCAGATAGCAGAGGAGTAGCTTATGATCTGGACGGACTTGGGCAAAGCTATGGGCGAATCAGTGGATTGGAAGATGAAGCACCGATGATGTGGAGTGCCAACGATGCGGGTATGATGTATGGATTTCAGACGTATGCCAAAACACCGCTGATGCTTTCCATGCTAGGAGGAATAGTAGGGGATGAAGCAGTGATCAATGCCATGAAAAAATATGCGGATGCATGGACGTTCAAACATCCTTCGCCTTGGGATTATATGTTCTTTATGAATAATGAATTGGGACAAAACTTGGAGTGGTTCTGGTATTACTGGTTGTTTACCACAGAATCTGTGGAGGGGTCTATTCAGAATGTAAGTACGTCAAATGACAAAACAACAGTCACTGTACATCAGGCAGGACAAATGCCTTCGCCGGTTGTGTTGCAAGTGGAATTTGAAACAGAGGGTGCTAAGATCGGAAACATGCCGAATGCCAAAATACTAAATGCTACTACTGCTGAGGTGACCTGGCCGGTGACGGTTTGGTTTGACGGGAGCCGTACGTTTGATGCAGTTTTGGATTTCGGGGATATAAAAATCACCAAGATTACTTTGGATCCACATCGACGTTTTCCCGACAAGGATGCGGCTGACAATGTATGGCCAAGGTAAATTGATCATGAAATGGGGCTTGAAGGAGCCTCATTTTTTTAACTACTTAGGTCGCGGAGATTTCCACAGAGGACGCAGGTTAGTTTGTTCTGCGCTTATATGCTTTGTGTTATCCTGCTTCTCCCGAAGCTGGATCTGATTCTAACCACTGAGACCACAGAGTTTGGCGCAGAGGGCACAATATAGGTTATCATGCGCTTAATTAAGTGATATTTGGGTATCCTGCTTCTCCAGAAGGGGGATCTGATTTATTAAATCATAGAGAAGGTCTAATTGGCGGAATATTTTCCTTTTGGTAAAGAGGTAAGAGAAAGGCCGGAAGTCCATCTGAACACCCAGCCATTTTCTTTTACCCTTTTTCCCTTAGAAAGGAAGATCAGCTTCTTCCTTCATTTTGGCTGTTTTTTCGCCCAAGAATAGGAAGTCATTTACCACCACCTCGGTGATGTAGCGTTTGATACCATCCTTATCGCTGTAGTCACGGGTGGAGATTTTTCCTTCTACTGCGATTTCGGATCCCTTGTCGGTATACTTTTCGAGCAGCTCTGCATTCTTGCCCCAGATCACCAGTCTGTGCCAGGTAGTTTCTGTGACACGCTCACCTTTTTGATTTCTGTAAGATTCGTTAGTCGCGATGCTTGCGTGTCCTAAGACTTTACCGCTTTCCAGGGTTTTCAATTCTACTTTGGCTCCCAGGTAACCGATTAGCTGTACTTTGTTTCTTAGCGCATTCATGATGTTTGTGGTTTTGGTTTGAAAATTTGTTTGTCGTTTTCGCCAGAGGAAAAACTTATGATCCAAAGTTGCAGGATCGGTCTGCGCTTAGTCGGTAGCTAGTCGTTTGTATTCGATAGTATTCGTTTGTTGTCGGATAAAGTGGGTTTTCTTGATATGAAGGGTGATTTTTAATCAAAAAATTATTCCTTCCGTAAGGGTAGCGCGATAGAAATAGCTCATGAATAGTTATAATTTAGTAAGAGCAATCTAATCTCCGGATAAATTTTTATATCCCAAATTGGGATATATTGAATATTTTTAATCAAACTTGTGTTATGAGAGTTATTGCTTTTAGAACGTTGAGAGAGTTCTTTGAAAGAAGAGAATACTTGGATTCCGAAATTTCTCTGAGAGCATGGTACCATGAGGCGAAAGCAGCTGATTGGAAAAACTCCAATGAACTAAAAATACAATATAAAAACGCAAGTATTGTCGGAGAAGGAAGAGTGGTGTTCAACATCAAAGGCAATGATTACAGGTTAGTAGTTGCTATTGATTATGATTTTCAGGTGATATTCATACGATTTATCGGAACACATAAACAGTATGATAAAATTGATGCTAAGACGATTTGATTATGGAGATACGGCCAATTAAAACAGAACAGGATTATAGTACTACCATAGAAAGGATTGAAGAGCTATGGGGAGCGCAAAGGGATACACAGGAAGGGGATGAATTAGACTTATTGGTAACCTTGGTTGAGTCATACGAGATGAGCCATTATCCTATAGCCCCTCCTGATCCGATCGACGCAATTAAATTCCGTATGGAGCAGATGGGAATGACTAGTGCGGACATGGTAAAATACCTTGGTAGTCAAAGTCGGGTAAGTGAAGTTCTAAACAGAAAGAGAGGACTTTCCCTTGGCATGATAAAATCTCTTTATAAGGGATTGAAGATCCCAGCCGAGATTTTGTTGGCTTGATTTACGGAGGGAAAGACAAAACAGTGGAAATCCAAAATCTTAGTAATAGAGGGGTAAAAACGCTCTTTTACTGCTGAAATACCAAGGTTCGATCCAGACGGAGTAGTAAAGCGAATAAGAAAATTGAACTTTCCTGTTATCTCATCGAACCCAATAGAACAGGCGAATTTAAGCCGCTGTGAGTGCCTCGCTCACGGATGAAAGCTTCCTGAAGCTCCATATTAGTGCTTGCCTATTGCAAAGGTCTACACAAGCGCCGGTATCTGAAAATGATACTGAGGTACTTGCTACTTCTTTGCAGACTTTATGGCTTTTGTGGTGAAAAATAAAACTTTGGGGATCTACTCATTTCTAAGTTCAGCTCATGTGTATGCTTCCTTGGTCGCGACAGTTTTAAATAAACACCAAAGGGCCGGAGGTTGTAATCTCCAGCCCTTATGCCTGATTAATATATACATTGACTCCTTAGAAAGGAAGATCAGCTTCTTCCTTCATTTTAGTGGTTTTTTCGCCCAAGAATAGGAAGTCACTTACCACCACCTCGGTGATGTAACGTTTGACGCCATCCTTATCGCTGTAGTCACGGGTGGAGATTTTTCCTTCTACGGCGATTTCAGATCCCTTGTCGGTATACTTTTCGAGTAGCTCTGCATTCTTGCCCCAGATCACTAGTCTGTGCCAGGTAGTCTCTGTGACACGCTCGCCTTTTTGATTTCTGTAGGATTCGTTAGTAGCGATACTTGCGTGTCCCAAGACTTTGCCGCTTTCCAGGGTTTTCAATTCTACTTTGGCTCCCAGGTGACCGATTAGCTGTACTTTGTTTCATCTGTTTATAACTGTTTTTCAGCGGTCATATGGAATCTCGCTTGACTTAGAATCATCCCAGTGTGTAGCATTTGTATCATGCTCGATTTCTTAGCGCATTCATGATGTTTGTTGTTTTGGTTTGAAAATTTGTATGTCGTTTTCGCCAGAGGAAAAACTTATGATCCAAAATTGCAGGATCGGTCTGCACTTAGTCGGTAGCTAATCGTTTGTATTCGTTTGTTGTCGGATAAGGAGTAGTATTTATAGTATTAATTCTATATAAGTAGTTTTTTTTGCTACTTTTAGAGAAAAGTTACTAAAATGAGAGTAAAGGACTATATCAAGCATCTACTATCGATAGAGAATTATTCATTCTCACTAGAAGAAATCATTGGTAACACAAATTCTGTACGGGCTTCACTGAAGTTTGAACTTGCCCGACAAGTTGAAAAGAAAGAAATAGTAAGCCTTAGAAAAGGATTTTATCTGATAATACCTCCCAGGTATTCGAAACAAGGGAATTTGCCTATCCAGCTTTACATTGATAAACTGTTTAAAAGTTTGAATCGTAACTATTATCTGGCTTTTTACTCCGCAGCCAAATTTCACGGAGCTAGCCATCAGCAGAGTCAAAGGGAATACGTTATAACAGAGCGTCCCAAACTAAACTATATTAAGAAAGGTAAGCTTGATATCAAATTCATGACCTCTTCAAAATGGCCTACTAAGAATATTGTAGAAAGAAAGTCAGATGCTGGAATTTTTAAAATATCCAGCCCTGCACTGACAGCAGTAGATTTAATACATCACCAAACTAAATTAGGAGGGCTTAACAGAATGCTGTCCATATTGGAAGAATTGTCTGAAGAGATAACCGATAATGACCTTAAGGATCTATTGTCTTGGTACCCACATAGAAGTACTTTACAGAGGTTTGGATTTATTATGGAAGAATTGCAATTGGGGATAGAATTAGACCCTCTATTTGACTATTTAATTTCAGGTAATTTTTTTCCTGTACTACTTTCTCCAAAAGGGAAACAAAAGCCGGGATCAGTCGACAATAGATGGAAAGTAGATGTGAATATTAAACTGGAAAGTGATTTGTGATTCCAAAACCATACATAGCACAATGGCAGGAATCTGCACCATGGAAACAGTTCTATCAAGTAGAGCAGGATTTAGTAATTAGCCGGGCTTTAGTTGAGATTTTCTCAGATGATTTCCTTCGCGAAAATCTGGCGTTCCGGGGAGGAACAGCTTTACATAAACTTTATTTGAATCCTGCTCCCAGGTATTCAGAAGATATAGATCTTGTTCAAATTAAAACTGGGCCAATTAAACCAATCATGGAACGTCTGAGTGAGACAATCACTTTCTTTGAGGAAGACAGAACAACGCAAAATAGAGGTCATGGCATCAAAGCATTATACTGGTTTACTTCTGAGTATGAAGAAATTCGGATGCGATTAAAACTTGAGATCAATTGTCGGGAACATTTCAATGTATTGGATTGGGTAGACTTCCCTTATACTATGCAAAGCGAATGGTTTGAAGGGAACTGTAAAATACGCACTTACAGCATCAATGAGTTGCTCGGGACGAAACTTCGGGCCTTGTACCAAAGAAGTAAAGGGCGAGACTTGTTTGATTTGGATTATGCCAGACGCAATAGAGACATTAACATTGATGAAATTCTTGAGTGTTTTCGGCAGTACATTGCATTTGCCACGGAGAAAAAAACGCCGAGTCAAAAGGAGTTTTTACAAAACATAGAAGCAAAAGAAAATGATCCGAACTTTACAGGAGATATGGAAGCTTTATTACGGTCGGAAATAGAATATAATCAACAAGAAGCCTTTGAATGGCTGAAAGATGAGATAATAACAAGAATTTAGATAATAACTAAAAGATAATTTCAAATCGGTTTTGACAAAGCTTGGTTTTGTAGATTCTGATGATACTTCCATGAAGGAATTCAGGGAGATTGATGTCCTTTTAAAAATTGATTTCAAAAAGCAACAGCTTAATCTATCCAGAAGATAAAGGATTGAAGTACGTTTCAAAAGTTTAGAATATAGAAAAAGCCGGAACTTTGTGGATTCCGGCCTTTTCAAAAGGAAGTCAGTTGTATTAAAAAGGAAGATCAGCTTCTTCCTTCATTTTAGCGGTTTTTTCGCCCAAGAATAGGAAGTCACTTACCACCACCTCGGTGATGTATCGCTTGACGCCATCCTTATCACTGTAGTCACGGGTGGAGATTTTTCCTTCTACGGCGATTTCAGATCCCTTGTCGGTGTACTTTTCGAGCAGCTCTGCATTCTTGCCCCAGATCACCAGTCTGTGCCAGGTAGTCTCTGTGACACGCTCGCCTTTTTGATTTCTGTAGGATTCGTTAGTCGCGATACTTGCGTGTCCTAAGACTTTGCCGCTTTCCAGGGTTTTCAATTCTACTTTGGCTCCCAGGTGACCGATTAGCTGTACTTTGTTTCGTAGCGCATTCATGATGTTTGTTGTTTTGGTTTGAAAATTTGTATGTCGTTTTCGCCAGAGGAAAAACTTATGATCCAAAGTTGCAGGATCGGTCTGCACTTAGTCGGTAGCTAATCGTTTGTATTCGATAGTATTCGTTTGTTGTCGGATAAGGTGGGTTTATTCGCTTTTTGGAATGATTGAAGTTTTAAAAATGTTTAGTAGGTTTAGAGGGAGAGTGAGCTGGGGGTGTTGATTTGTCATCGAAAATTTAAGAAAGGCCATGGAAAGCAAATTCACTAAAATAGCAGGATTGATTAAAGACTTGAGCGATATGGGGATCCAATTCAGAAAGAGGAAAGAGAGTTAGGGATTTAATTATCCAAATCTCTTAACCACAAAATGAGTAAATCCGTAAATTGAGTAAAAAAAGTATGGCAAATCTTACTTTAAACAATAAGGCTTTGGAAAAGTATTTTGGTCTATTGAAAGGTCTTGATAATCTTTCTAAGAAAAAGTTAATTATTAAATTGACAGAATCTCTTGAAGTGAAAGAAGAGAAGGTGGATCTTAATACTCTTTTTGGAGCATGGGAAGACAACAGGGATTCGGATGAAATCATTAAAGAAATCAGAGAAGCAAGAGTTGAGAAAACAGAAAATCCTGATTTCGAATGAAGTATCTTTTAGACACCAATATCTGTATCCATTTTTTAAGAGGAAAGTTTGGACTTATAAAAATGCTTCAGGAGATCGGAACTGAAAACTGTTCTATTTCCGAAATCACATTAGCAGAATTAGTTTTTGGTGCAGAAAACAGTACTAACCCCAAAAAGAACCTTGAATTAATTGAGGTTTTCACCAATCAAGTTGTGATCCTTCCGATATTCAATGCTATTTATCTTTATGCAAAAGAGAAAGCTAGATTAAGATCAAAGGGTTTGATGATAAGCGACTTTGACCTTTTGATTGGCTGTACATCAGTTGAAAAAGACCTGATCATGGTAACAGAAAACCTGAAGGAATTTGAAAGAATTTCCGGTATTGTAATTGAAAACTGGGTAAAAAGATAATAGAGACCTTCACTAACAGCACCTGTGAAAATATGGGGAGGGGATTCGCATATCCAAGGTTTATTCATAAAGGCTTCCTTCGTCTCTGGCGAAAAGGTAATCGCTTCGAAGAGCTCCGTGTCTCCAAGCTGAATCACGTTATAGCCAATGGTAGGACTATCCGTCAAAACTCATTTCTTGCGGTGAATAAGTTGTGTATTTGCCGCATGGTTGATTTAGGTAAAGGCAAAATACATCAGGTAGGTGTCAAATTGAGAGTTGTTAGTTTGGCCTTCTGGAATCAGTGTTCACATTGTAGCTAATAATTAGAGAATTGATTTTGGATTAAGTGACTCAAAGCAATAAAATATGAATGCGCCGGTAGCCTGTGTAGACAGAAGCTAGTCAGACTTCTCCGTCCTAAAATCAACGACAAAATGGCAACAGATCAATACCCCAAAGTTTATTTGTACAGACGGATAGTTCATGCGAAACTTTTCATCGACAAAAACTACGCGGACAAAATTGACTTGGGAAACATTTCTGATGAGGCTTACTTTTCCAAATTCCACTTTATACGCCTGTTCAAGTCCACTTACGGCAAGACGCCCCACCAGTACTTGAAATATGTAAGACTGGAAAAGGCAAAGGAGCTTTTGAAAGCCGGGGTGCCCGTTACAGAAGTATGCTATTCCGTTGGGTTTGACAGTGTTTCCTCATTTAGTGGCCTTTTTTCCAAGACAGTGGGTGTATCACCATCCGTATTTTCTGCTGAGCAGAAGAGAACCAAAGAAAAAATCAAGAAAGAACCGCTTGCCTTTGTGCCAAGCTGCTATGCTTACCAGCATGGCTGGCTTGAGAATAGCAATTTTGAAGAAGCTGACAGCTAAACCATTGCAGATATTTGTCTTGTTAGTTTAACAGTTTAAAATATATGCTATCATGATTACAAAAATGACCGTCACGAATATTCACGTGATTGACCAAGACAGTGCCTACGACTTCTATGTGAATAAATTAGGCTTCAAAGTAGTAGATGACATCCCTATGGGCCCTGATACAAGGTGGTTGACGGTGTCTCCGCCGGATCAACCCGATTTGCAACTAGTGCTTTTCCCTGTGAAAGTGAGTAAAATGTTTCCGAAAGAGACCGCAGAAACCTTAATAGATCTTATCAAAAAAGGCATATTCGGCTGTGGTGTTCTCACCTGTACCGACATCTATGCTACCTATGAGGAGCTGAAAGCCAAAGGAGTGGAATTTATAAAACCTCCGAAAAAGGAGTTCTATGGAACAGAAGCACTCTTCAAAGATGATTCGGGAAACTATTTTTCATTGCAACCCATAAGCAATTTTGGCAATGAAGACGGTGTTTGAAAAAGTAACACGGGATGAATTGATACAGAGGATTCATTCGCTCAAAAATGACAATACCGCACACTGGGGGAAAATGAATGTCTACCAAATGACGAAGCATTGTACCATTTGGGATGAATGGGTTTTGGGTAAAAACAGTCCCGTTTACAAGCAGGAATTTTTGGGGAAAATATTCGGGAAAATGGCCTTGAAGAGCAACACCAAAGACGATAGGCCTTTGCCCAAGAATATGCCTGGCGGAAGTGCTTTTTCAGTGAAGGAGAAAGAAGGAGATCTAACTTCACAAAAAGGACTTTGGGCCAAGTTGATTGCCGAGTATGGGCAGTTTTCAAACGATGGGTTTATTCACGATTTTTTTGGGAAAATGACAAAAGAGCAAATCGGGATTTTTGCCTATAAACATGCTGATCACCATTTAAGGCAATTCGGAGTATGAAGAATTGGTCACAACGTAAAAAAAAGCGGTTTAAGCATTAATCATTAAACCGCTATTTTTTGCTACTCTATCAACTGTGTATGATGCAGTAGATTTTCTGATGTATAGTTAGGGTCTGCTGAAAAACGCCGGTAATAGATCAAAAGCTATCATATTGAATGATTAACCCATTTTTCATGCGAACGGTTTTTCAGCAAGCCCTAGTCAGGATTGAGCCGGCTGATTTTCCCTTTTTGCAAAATTGGAGGCCATTATGCTGGCAACAAATAGTTGAAATGCATGGAATAACATCAATGGCAACAGGATTATACCGATGGGGTATCCTACAGGAAACAAGACTTTGGAGAATACCGTCCCATGAATCAATGATTTTTTGTGCCACAAAATTGTGCTGTAATACGGTCTTCCGGACTGAAGTTCTATTTTTGATTTCATTTTTCTTGTTCCGTTTTACGGTACACCCAGTAGTATAGCTGAGGCAATACGGTCAGGGATAGAATCATACAGATCAGCAATCCGCCTACAATCATTATGGCCAATGGTTTTTGGATTTCAGATCCCATTCCGGTCGACAATGCAGCCGGGAGTAAACCCATGGAGCCCATTAGAGCAATCATCAAGATTGGTCTGATCCTATTATAAACTCCATTGTTGATTGCGTCTTGCAGGGGTTGCCTCATGTTAAGATTCTGCCTAATGGTTCCGATTAGGACGATACCATCTATGGTAGCGACTCCAAATAGAATGATAAATCCTATGCCGGCTGAGATACCGAAAATTGTTCCTGTAGCCCAGAGCGAAAGATAACCTCCTATAAATGCAAACGGAATAACAATAAACGAAATTAGTGTGTCTTTAATATTACCTTCAAAATTCATCCAGAGCAAAAACATAATCAGCAGTAGAGATACGGGCACGATCATCAGTAAACGCTTGCTCGCTCTTTCTTTTGATTCGAATTCTCCGGCCCATACCATTTTATTCGCTTTTGGCAATTTGACGTTGTTTTCGACTTTTTCCCTCGCCTCTGCGATAGTACTGCCCAAGTCTCTGCCTTCGATGCTGAACCCTACAGCTATGTAGCGGCTGCTGCCTTCACGGTAAATAAAGGTAGGCCCCGTAATAAATCCTATGTCAGCAATTTCACGCAAAGGAATTTTTTTGCCATTCATGGTTGGGATAAGAATCTCGCTGATTTTGTTTTGGTCGTCACGATATTCCTTTTGGAATCGAATCCTCACATCAAACATCCGTTCATTTTCATAGAACGTAGTAGCAGCGCTACCCCCAATGGCCATTTCGATTACCGCTTGGGCATCGGCCATTGCCACCCCATACTTACCCATCCGTGTTTCGTTCAGTTTGATTCTGAGTTCGGGCAATCCGATGTTTCTGTATACATTCAAATCCGTGATTCCTTCCACATCTCTAATGTTGTCAGCCACACTGTCCGCATACTTTTCCAACTCGAAGAGATCATCACCGAATATTTTGATCACTAAGGCACTTTTTACACCCGCGACATATTCTTCCACATTGTCCTGAATAGGTTGGCTGAATCCGAAGACTATTCCGGGGTAGGTTTGAAGTGTTTGACGCAATTCATCAACAAACTCATCCTTCTTTATGCTACGTTTCCATTCTTTTTCGGGATGGAGCTGTATATGGAATTCAATGTTGAAAAACCCGGTGGGATCTGTCCCGTCATTCGGTCTTCCTGTCTGTGTCAGCACAAACTCTACCTCTTCAAATTCCCTGATTTTCTCCTTCATTTCCTTTGCAAGCCTTACGGATTCGTCCAGATTTACACTGTTTGGCAAGGTAGCTCTGACATATACCGCTCCTTCATTAAGCTTAGGGAGAAATTCAGTTCCATGATTGTAAAAACCTACCAGACAGGTTAGAAACAGTACTACAAAGGAAGCTATAGTGGCCTTTCTGTTTCGGGTGGTCCATTGATACATTTTATAAAGGCCGTTTCTGAAGCTTCTTGTTATCAGATTGTCCTTTTCTACAATATTTTTCCTCAATAGTACCTTACACATAGCCGGTACGTAGGTAAGGCTCAGTAGGAGAGAACCCAATAAGGCGAAGCCCAACGTGTAACCCAGTGGGGAAAACATTTTGCCCTCTACTTTCTGGAATGCAAAAATCGGCAACAGGGCGATAATCAGAATAAACAATGCAAAGAAGATATAGGTTGCTACATTCCGCACACTTTGTTTGATGATCCCTGATTTGGACATTTTATTGAAACGTACCATACCCAGTTCCTTTGCCTTATGTTCCAAGCCCACGAAAATCCTCTCGGTCACGACCAACGCCCCTTCCAGCAACAAACCAAAATCCAGGGAACCCATAGAAATCAGGTTGGCAGGCATTCCCATGATACGCAACATTACAATGGCAAACAGAAAAGCCAAAGGAATCACAGATGCCACGATTACCGTCACGCGCCAGTTATACAGGAAGATGAATACAATCAGGGAGACGAGTACAATCCCTTCAATCAGGTTTTTTGTAACAGTGCTCACCGTGACATCCACCAACTCCGTCCTATCTACAAAGGCTTCAATTTTTACATCTTTGGGGAGTATCCTGTCATTGAGGTCTGCTATTCTTTCTTTTAGCCTTTCGCTGACATCACTGGGATTTTCTCCTCTCAGCATCAGGACAATTCCCTGTACCAAGTCATCATCATCTTGCAAGCCTACCTGTCCCAATCTTGGCTTGGCAGACACCATTACCTCAGCTACATGTTTTACCAAGATGGGCGTGGTGCCCTTTACCTCTATCAATATGTTCTCGATGTCCTCGGCACTTTCCAACAATCCCACTCCACGGACTACATAAGCCTGTGAACCTCTTTCTATGACATCACCGCCTACATTGATGTTCGTCTTCGATACCGCTTCAAATACTTCCAAGGGTGACAAATCATAATTAGCCAATTCGGTAGGATTGATTTTGATTTCGTAGATTTTCTCTTCACCCCCAAAAGTAACCACATCTGCCACGCCGGGAACTGAGACCAATTCCCTGACAACTACCCAATCCTGAATAGCGGTAAGTTCTTTGATAGGCCGGTCACTTTTCAATACATATCGGAAGATTTCTCCCGTTGCTCCTGAAGGCGGTTCTATTTCTGCTTCCGCTCCATGTGGGAGGTCTACTCCCTGTAGCCGGTTGGACGCATATTGCTGTGCGTAAAAATCGTCCACATCATCATCGAAAATCACGGTGACCACCGATAAGCCAAACAGGGAAATAGAACGTACCTCCGATTTTTTTGGAATGGTGTTCATTTCCTTCATGATCGGAAGTGTGATGAATTTCTCCACTTCTTCGGCACTTCTGCCGGGCAATTGTGTAATTACCCTTACACGGGTATTGGTCACATCAGGAAAAGCCTCAATGGGTGTATTGATATAACTGATGATCCCCGCCACCACCAGTAAGGCTGTGAGGAAGAAAACAACGATTGAATTTTTTAAAGAAAAAGCTACTAGACCCTGAACAAATTTTTGCATCTCAATTAGTTTTGAAAGTTTTTGAGTTGTTCGTAGATAAGCAGGTGATTTTTGGAGATGATATGTTCATTTTCATTTATCCCGCCGGAAATGGAAGTAACGCCATTGCTTTTGGTGAGAATTTCTACCTGTCTTATCTCAATCTCACAAGCTCCATTATGTACCACCACATAATTTTGATCGCTGTCAAAGACCATTGCGGAAGTAGGAATGCTAAGCGCTTCTGTCTGGAGTTCCTTCAAAGCCGTTACATCTACTATCATCCCTGGTTTCAGTTTTAGATCCTTATTTGGTAGAACAACCCTTGCTTTCAGTACCTTAGCTTCTGCATCCAATACCTGTGAGATAGCTGTAATCTTGCCTTCAAACATTTGATCAGGGTAGGATAGTGTTTTGATGCTTACATCCATTCCGGTGTCAATATTGGTCACATTGGTAGCATACACATTGACCAGCACCCAAACTTCGCTCAGATCCGAAATAGTAAACAGCGGCTCTCCCTCAGCGGAAATTTGCGTTCCTCCCGAAATAGATTTGGAAGTCACTATCCCTGATGAAGGTGATTTGATCTGAAACACTCCCTTCTCGGTACTTGCACTGAAGAGGCTTAGGTTAGCGTCTATTCTTTCCTTTTCTGCTTTCATCACTTCCAGATCGCTTTGTGATTCCATCAGATCTTTTTGAGAAGCTATCCCATCATCATACATGGATTGGATTGAGCGTAGATTATTTTCCGCTACCTGTATCTGAGATACTATGGTTCTGGATTGGGATTGTAGTTCGGATAACTCCGTGCTCCTCAACTCTGCCAATACCTGTCCCTTGGCGACTTTGTCACCTAATGAAAAATAGGTGTTGGAGATTATCCCGCCTACCAAGCTTACAAAATGAATGACGTTGTCGGGATTGGATTCCACTATCCCGGTAAGCGGTATTCCCTGTGTGACTAGTTGCTTTGTAGGTAGCTCCAATTCAATTTTTGATTTGAAGTTATCGTCAAGGCAGTAATTTCTATTTTCGGCGATGTGTTGTTTTTCATCAGCGTTGCTGCAGCTACTGAAAAATAGTACCCCTATCAGGCAGCTTGTCAGTATCGTTTTTGTTGTAATTCTGTTCATTTTAACTTCAGAGTTTTTAGTTAATCAAATCCGTTCCTACAGAATAATTAAGTTCTTCTGCTTTCTCATTTACCTCTTTGCCTGTTTCAAGAATGATTTGCTTGTTTTCCAGATAAGCATCCAAAAAATCAAGGTATTCAAGCATACTGATCTGCCTTTCAGTAAAGCTCTTTGTGTAGCTTGCCAGCAGCGTGTCTAGCTTACTTTCATAGTCCGGCTCAATGCTTTCAAAAAAATCAAGTGCATTGATTAAATTCTTATAAGAAAGGACTGCCTCGCTTCCGATGTTGAACTCCATTTGTTGATTCAATATCCTCGATTGTTCCAAACCAATTTGGGCATGTTTGATATTGCCCTGATTTCTGTTAAAGAAAGGGAGGTCCATTGAAAAGCCGAATCCGATGAAATTATACATAAAGTTACCTCCCCGGTCATATCCTGCTTTCAGAGTCAGATCAGGTGTCCTTTGGGACTTTTCGTAGGCATGTAGCTTAGTGAAATACGTTTCCTCCAATTGCGTGATTTTATAATCCGGCCTGTTTATTTTTGCCGTTTCGATCACCTCAATCAAGGCAAGTTGTCTTATTTGTTCGCTGCTTTTTAAGAAGCCGTCTTCTGTTAATTCCACCTCTGTAGTCGAAGGGAGTTGCATCAGCAGTGTCAATTCTTTTTGGGCTTCATTTAATTCCTCATTCTTCTCGTTGATGATTTTGGATATTTCCAATTCAAGCGCTTTTAGCCGGATGTATTCACCCTGGGTGGCATTTCCTTGTTCCACTTGCTTTTGGTATGCGGAAGTGAGTTTCTGAATGGAAATGAGTTGATTCCTATAGATGTTCCTACTGAACTGCAGGTACTGCAGGTTGGTGAGTTGGCTTCGGAACTCTATTTTCAGATTTCTGAGTAAATCCTCAAAATACTGTGCGGATTTATCCACTGAGACCTTTTCTATTTCGATCAGTTTTTTGCGTTTACCTGCCGTAATGATCAGTTGCTCGATGGAAAGGCCGAATTGTTGGTTCTTGCCAAAATTTCCTCCTCCAAATCCCTGAAGTTCTTCTCCAAAAACTCCAAGTTGCTTTGGAGTCGCCCACAGGTTTACTTCTTCGACTTCTAGAGTTGGGTTAGGCCAAAGCTTGGCTTGCAATACCATAGCCTCAGCCTGGGAAATATTTAACTTTTCCGCAATCAGCAATAGGTTCTTTTGCAAGAAAACTGCTTCAGCATCTTCACGGCTAAACTTCAGTGTGTCCTGTGCCTTTATGGTAAGAGAAAATAAAAGAAAAACGAGAATTAGTTTTCCTACTTTGATACTATTCATTATGCTGCACCTTCTGGATGATGAGGCGCAAAAATCAGTACTGTGACCTTAAAAAGACCTTAAAGCAAATAAAATTAAGCTTAAGGAACCCATCCGCAATACGAGGAATGGTTATGCCGTACTGTGTAAAAAGTTCAGTGGATTATCCCGGTCAAAGCTTACTTGACATCTACTATGGCACATTCTACCACTTAATGAATGATTTTAAGCGATGGATTAATTGCTTCCGGTGATTTCTGTCCTAGCTGTGAGAGAAAAACGCACTTCAAATACATTGCTGTTGTCGCTGGGATTAGAATAGGTGATGCTGGCCGAATTAAGCTCCACAATCTTTTTTGTCAATACCAATCCAAGTCCAAAACCTATTATGCCCTGACTGTTTTTTCCTCTGAAGAAATGGTTGAAAAGGAAACTTTCTTCTTCTGTGGAAATGGGTTTTCCGGCATTGATGATTTGGATTTTAAGGTAATCGCTTTCTGTACAGTCAATTGATATTTCGGCTTTGTGATCGCTGCTGTATGATACACAGTTGGAGAGTAAATTGTGTACAGCCTGACGGATAAGAAGTGGATTGAGGTTGATTATAAGACTATTTTCATCAATTTCATCAGGAACATAATTTACTTCAAAGTGAAAATCGGGATAAATGGCATTCAGCTCATCGATCACATCAAAAAATAGCTCATCGATACGAAGCGGTTGTTTTTGGGTTTGCTGACCGGATTCGATTTTGGAAATTTCCAGCAATACATTGATAATACCTCCCAGTGATTTTGCTTTGATAATCTGATTTTCTATTTCAGGCTTGATGTCCACAATACTGGAAAAATTCTTAATCCTTTCCAGTTCTGAGACCAGTACCGAAATTGGGGTTTTTAACTGGTGCGAAATATGATGAATGGTATGCTTTTGAAATACAAATGCTTCGTTTGTTCTTCTCAATAGTTCGTTAAATCCCTGAGTTAACTGGCTTAATTCATAAGAAGAGGTTTCTATTTCCAGTTCCTCTACTTTCTCTGTACTGGGGTCGTAGTTGTTTAGGTTTTCTGCAAGAGCGGTGATCGGTCGGGAAATTTTGTTGGAGAGAAATCTGGAAATGAGAATGACCACTATGGTGATGAACAGAAATATGATGACCAGCACATTCCTTAAGAAGTACAACTTGGTGTACCCAAAAGCATCATAAGCCTTGCTGACGGCATAGTAATTATGCCCGTTGGTTTCTGCATAAATCCCTATCAGATCATAATTTTCTTCTTTGGTTTCTATCCATCGTTGAGAGGGAGAAAGCTTGTTGAGTATGCTTTCTGCCTTGAGAATGTCCAAGCTGTCCAAACTGGCGAAAATCAGATCCTTGTTGGAATCGTAGACAAGCAGTTTTTCATCATAAAAATCATTGATATCCTGCTGGTCAATCAGATAAGAAATGGTTGCGCTTTCTTGTTTGAATTTCTCTATCAGCTTGATAGTGGTGTGGATTTTTCCATTTTGCTGCTGCTGAAACTCTTCTTCCCTATATTCTGAAAATAAAATATAAATAATAGTCAATGAAATTGCGGTGAGGGCAATCACGGTGGAGGAGAAATGAATAAGTATTTTATCCCTTATTTTCATGCAGGCAGGCTCAATTTCATTTTATGTCAAGATAATATCCATAACCCACTTTGGTTTTTATAGTGGTTTTATGAAAGGGCTTATCCAACTTATTCCGCAAAAAATTAACATAAACTTCGATGGTGTTGGTGTTGGCACCGAATGAAGTTCCCCATATTTCTTTGATCAAATCAGCCTTGGAGACGATTTCCCCATTTTTTTCCATTAGTCTCCGTAGAATTTGGTACTCCCTTGGGGTCAGGTTGATTTCTATATTCTGCCGGCAGACTTTCTTTTGAGCATCATTCAGCGTGATGTCCTCCGCAACCATAATATGGTCCTCGGTAGTTGTGGAATTATTCTGTTTGTGGCGCTTAATAAGTGAGTTAACTCTTAAAATGAGTTCTCTCATATAAAATGGCTTCGTCAGGTAGTCGTCTGCACCGCAATCAAAACCCTGAACTTTATCTTCCAACTCCCCAAAGGCCGTGAGCATTATTACTGGAGTGGAAGTGTTGTGTAGTCTGAAGTCCTTGCATAGATCAAATCCGTTTTTTCCGGGCAGATTGATGTCCATTACTATGCAGTCGAATTTCTTTTTTTTCAGCATCCGCTCTGCCAGCAATCCATCATAAACGTATTCGGTAGTATAACTTTCGGCAAGCAGTGCCTCATTTATATTTTTACTTAATGTAGGATCGTCTTCTATTAACAGAACTCTCATGAATGCAAAACTACTGATTATATAATTTTAACTTCTACACATACATGACCCGCTGGGCTGGGTAAATCCTTTTATACCTTATCTCCTTCCTGTCATGGCGGGGTATTCAAGCCTGATAAGCGAAGAATAAGTGACTGGTATCATTACCGATAACCACATTTTTAATCCTTCAATTCATACCACTCTATTCCACTAAGTGGAATTCTTCTTCCCTGAGGAGCTTCAGGAGCGTAATGTGCTGCGAGATAGTCCAAAATGATTGATTCTGCACTGCCCAAGTCCCACAATCCTTGAGTTTCCTGCATCCACTCTATTTTTTCATGCCATCCTTCACGGGTAAATCTATTTTGCAGAATCAGCGCACTGGAGTGACAATTGGTGCAATTTGCCTTGACCATTTCCAATCCTTCCCCGGCGACCAGTCCTGTTTCCACATCTTTTCCGTCTATTATCTCTTCGGTGGGATCAGGTTGGTTTGCTGAGAGACTGGCAGAAAGTTCCGCCGAATCCGAGCTTCGAAGAGCTGAGAGATCGGGTTGGAAAATCAAAAAAACAATCAACCCGAGCAATAGAAACAGGATTACTACTATTCCGAGCACAGATTTAACAAGACCGTCAAAAAGCCTTTTCTTTTCTGTCTGGGCGGATTGCTCTTTAGGATTTGGGATATTTCTCATAGACTCAGCTTACTTTCACCGCGATTCTATGACAGGCATTGTTCAGATATCCTTTGGGATTCCATGCCGGCATCACCATAGGCTGGGAGATCCCCTGGGCATCAGTGGCTTTTGCCCAGATCTCATAATAGCCCGGCAGAGGAAAATTCAGTTCCACAGACCATTGCTGCCAAGCCAGCCGATTTACAGGTTTTTTCAGCATGCATTTTTGCCAAGTGGCTCCAAAATCTGTAGTTACCTGCATCTCCGTCACTTCATGCTCTCCCGCCCAAGCATGTCCCTGTACGGTAAGCTTCTTGGAGTTGCCAAGCATTGCTCCCGTTTTAGGATAAGTAATGATAGATCTGACAGGCATGGATTCTATGATTTCCATATGCTCGTCCGGCACGTTGTCTCCAGGGGCTATGGGATATTTGGGTACTCTGTAAGAATCGCCCATCATTTTCTCCCCATCATGCACCTTGTTTCTTACGACTAGTTTGTGTAGCCACTTACCGGAAACTGAAGCGGGCCATCCCCCACAAACCAAGCGTAGTGGGAAGCCATGAGCTAGCGGAATATCTTTTCCATTCAGTGCCCAGGCCAGCAGAGTCTCATCCTGCATGGCTTTTGCAATAGGGACTCCCCGGGAGATCACCACTTTATTCGGGTCTCCATTGAGGTGCTTGTCTTTTCCGTAATAGCCAACATACACTGCATTAGATTTGATCCCCACATCTTCCAAAACATCTTTTAATCTCACTCCAGTCCATTCTGAACAGTAAATAGCTCCCTCTTCCCATTGATTTCCGGAGGTAGGCGGATAGAAGCCGGCACGGCCATTCCCACCACATTCCAGCTGCAGTTGATAGGTGTAGGATTTGAATTTCTTCTTTAGCTCGTCCAGGGTGTAAGTTTTCTCCTTTACCACAGATTCCCCGGCGATAGTCAGCGTCCAGCTGGCAGCGTCCACATCCTCAGGAATTAGCCCATTGTTTCGGATAAAAATGCTGGCGAAAGGGGTAATCGGATCATTTAATAAATGTGGTGCGGGTTCTACGTTCCAAGGCTTATCATTGCGGATGATCATTCCTTCGCTTTTACCTTTCATCGGGTCAAAATCTGCCTGCAACATAATAGGGATATAGTCTTTGGGCATGGTGACCGCATGCACTATATCAGCACCAAGTAGAGTAGACATGGCTGCCAGTGTGCTTTTCTGCAGGAAAGTTCTTCTGTCTTGGATGTTACCGGTTTTTATTTTTAAGCTGTTCAGGTCAGTTTTAGGCATTTCTGGAGAGGATTGGGAAGTGAAATTAAAGATCTTGGGGATTATTGACCTATTGACGGCTGACCATTTCTTTAATCCATAGGGGAGCAAAGGGTGAGGTGCATCCTTTGGAAACAGGATAATCCCTGTAGACCCCCAGCTTTTCACCGATTTCAATGGCTCTGGCTCTGAAGTTTGGATGGTTGATTCCGATCTGTGCCAAGGCTGTATTCATTGTCCATTGTACTTCAGGGGCGGCAATTGGCATATGCGATTCAAGATAGTCCAAAATTTCTCCAAGATTTAGACCTTCCGGGCTTCTGGTAACCCTGCCCGCAGTCAAGCTCCAGACAGCACGGAGAGCCCATTTATTGCCTGATTCAAGCCATTTTTTCCTAAGTGTTTCTTTTTCAGGATGATCTTTGAGAATATAAGCATTGAACCAATCTGCCAACTGGGGGAAATCCAGTGAAGTGACCATTTTGTCCAGCTCTTCATTGGAGAGAGAAGTGGGTTTGATAATTAATATAGCTAACAATTGCGCATCAATATTCCGGGTTTTCCAAAGAGCCAATCCCAATTCGTGGTTTGTTTTGATCTTTTTTGCCACTGTTCTGAGATCACCCATTTTGACACCGAATAGAGCTTGAGTAGCTCCGTTTTTTCTATGTAGGGCAATCATCTTTTCATTGCCAAGTGATTCGAGTTGAGAGAGTACTTCCTGGACTGTCATTCTTGCTGAAAATTGTAATTATATCCTTAGAGGATTAAGTCTTGAGGCATGCTTTATGTTAAATACCTTCTGTTTCTGAAAAGTTAAGCAAAATTTGAAATTTTATAATCCTGAAATCGGGGCTAGCGATGGATTATGAACTCAAGTCCTTAAAGAACTTTGCCCACCAGCGGACAAAAATGTCCGTTTGATTTGGAAGGCATTATGCGTAATATGCTGAATAGGGATGTTTTTCCACTGTTATTAATGGCATAGAAATTTGATAGTAGTGTGCACGGGCTCCAATGCCTAATTTTGGTTTATAATTTATATGTACTTAGCTCTGACACTATTCCAATGTGGAAAAACTATCTGAAAATCGCAATTCGTAATCTGTTCAAAAACAAATTACACACAGGGATAAATTTAATCGGTCTTACGCTCGGTCTGGGGGTGAGCACGCTGATTTTCTTTTTTGTGCAGTTCGAGAGTGGTTTTGATGAGTTTCACGCAGACAGCGGCCAGATTTTCAGGGTCGAACGTCATCAGGTTGAGGAAGGAGAGCGTAATTCTTCATTTTCCACGCCGATTATTACTGCTCCTACTTTTGCAAATGAGTTTTCTCAAGTGACACATACTACATGTGTGATCGGCGGTGCTGCTCAAGCATATCTGGATGAAGAGACTACCCAAAATCAACAATACCTAATGGTAAGTCCTGATTTCTTGGAGATTTTCAGTTTTGAGTTACTGCAAGGAAATAAAAACCAGGTTTTGAAGGATAAATTCAGCGTAGTGATCACTGAGGAAACCGCCAAAAAATACTTTGGCGAGGCCGACCCCGTAGGGAAATCCATGCGGATGCGGATGGGGGATAACTATGAGGAATATCAGGTGACGGGTCTCCTGAAAGATCTTCCCTCAAATTCCAGTATTAAGTTTGAGATGCTGATAAATGACAAGAACTTGGATTTTAACGTCGCAGAGGAAAACCGGAATTCTTGGTTTAATGTCTATGGTGATACCTATGTGAAGCTCAATGACGCACAGTCCAAATCATCGGTAGAGGCAGGTGTGGAAGCAATGATGCAAAAAGTGCTTGGTGAGGAATATAAAAAAGGAAAGTATCTATTCACCCTACAGCCAATAGCAGAAATGCATCTTACGGAGGGTCCGGATTGGGGCATGATAGAGGCCACCCGACCATCACTGCTTTGGATATTGGCAGGGATTGCATTCTTGATTCTGTTGATCGCCTGCATCAATTTTACCACCATGGCAATAGGCAGATCTACCACCCGTGCTAAAGAGGTGGGGGTTCGCAAGACTATGGGAGCGGATTTCGGCCAATTGGTTTTTCAGTTTCTGACAGAAGCATTTCTGACCACCATCGCAGCATTGGTTTTTGGGTTGATCTTGGCAGAAACTCTGCTTCCTACCTTTAATAAGTTGTTTGACAAACAGCTTGATCTGGTTTATGGACCTACCCAACTCCTGATATTAGTTGGTTTGGTGGTCTTAATTACCGCAATGGCAGGCGCATATCCGGCCTTTTTTATGTCCAGTCTACAGCCTATTAAAGTGTTGAAAGGAAGTCTCTCGATACGCTTTGGAAAGCAGGCACTGCGAAAGGGTTTGGTGGCATTTCAGTTTTTTATCTCCTTTGTGTTGATTGCATCGACCTTGATTATGGTAAATCAGATGGAGGTAATTCGGGATTATGACTTGGGTTTTGACCAAAATATGATCGTGCTGGTGGATATTCCGGATGTTCCGAGCACCAGTTTTGTGAAATCGATAAACGAGAGCTTTGCGCAAGCAGAAAAATACCGTCAAGCTTTGGAAGGTAGATCAGAAGTTCAATCCGCAGGGATTACCATTGCGACCTATGGGGACGACTCATTTTGGGATGGGGGATTTCCTATGGAGAATGGCAAGCAATTCAATTTCCGGTTGAATTTTGTGGGAGGGGATTATGTGAAAACCCTTGGACTGGAGCTGGTGAAAGGGCGTGATCTCAATGCCCAGCCAGGATCTGACAGCAGTGCGGTGTTGATCAATGAGACTTTTGCCAAAGCGATGAACTGGGTTGATCCCCTTGGGGAATTGTTGCCGAGCAAGAGAATCGGCAATCATGAAATTGTGGGTGTAGTGAAGGATTTCAATCATAATTCATTGTATAAGGAAATTGAGCCGGTAATTCTGGCAAAAAGTCCGGAAACCATATTTAGTGGCATTAACATGCTGATGATTCATTCTGCCACCAATCCAAAAGTGATGGTAAAAGGCAGTGGAACTGATTTCGAAGCTTTCCGGACATTGTTGGAGAATGAGTGGGAGCAGGTATTTCCCATGGAGGCTTTTAGCTTTGGTTTCTTGGATGAGACAGTTCAAAAGCAATATGCAGCTGATGAGCGATTGGGGAAAATGGTCTTCTTGGCTGCGTGTATTGCCATACTGATTGCAGCGATGGGACTATTCGCCATGGCAGCTCTTAGCATAGCCGGGCGTACCAAAGAAATAGGTATCCGAAAGGTGTTGGGAGCTTCGAGTTGGAGTATTTCCTGGATGTTCAACAAGGAATTTCTAGTCATTACTTTTGTCGGAGTGTTGGTGGCTCTACCCTTGAGCCTGTATTTTATGCAGGGCTGGATTGAGCAGTTTGCGGTGAAAGGATGGCCTTCCTGGCTCAATTTCATACTATTGGGAATCGGTGGGATTGCATTTACTATTGCGGTGGTTTCTGCCCAGTCTTTCAGAGCTACCCGGATGAATCCTGTGAAGACACTTAAAGTTGAGTAGAGTAACTGGGGTTTCGTCATTGCGCGGAGGAGGAACGACGACAAAGCAATCTTTTTCACAGAACAGATTGCTTTTCCGCCTGTGGCGGATCGCAATGGCGGATAAAACGAATCTTTCAATCTTCCAATTCGAATAAAATGCTGAAAAACTACTTTAAAATAGCCTACAGGAACTTAAGAAGAAATAAGCTAAGGACGGGTATCCATGTTTTGGGTTTGTCTATAGGCATAGCGATTTGCTTTCTGATCTTCAATGTGGTGACACATTCTTATAGCTTTGACCAATTCCATCCGGATAAGGAGAGAATATACCGAATCAATACCCTGACGGATTGGGGTAATGAGGGAAGTTTTCCTAATTCCGGTACACCTGGTCCCCTTGGAGAGGTGATTCAGGAAGATGTGTCGGGGATAGAAGAAAAAGGCAGGCTTTATACGATGGGTCAGACCTTGGTTGCCTTGCCTTCCTCCGGTAAAGTGTTTGGAAGATCTGATAAGGTGACTTTTGCGGATGATGGTTTTTTTAAGATTTTTCCTAGAGAATGGCTGGCAGGGAATCCTGAAACCGCCTTGCAGCAGCCAGAATCTCTGGTGATTACAGAAGAAAGCTTGCATAAGTATTTTCCCGGTTCTGAAGCGTCTGATGTACTTGGGCAGGAGTTGATGTTTACGGATTCTGATTCCATCTATACTAAAGTGACGGGCGTAGTTGCTGACTATAAGGATAATACGGACTTTATTTTTACTGATTTTATCTCCTACAGCACAATTCGGACAGAGGAGCAGATTAAATGGTATGGCCTACACGACTGGACATCCGTGAATTCCAGCAGTCAGCTTTTCGTCAAGCTGGCAGCGGGAGTAGTCAGGGAGTCGGTGGACGAGGCATTTGAACTGCTCATCGCAAAAAATATGGAAGCCAAAGAGGCTAGCGGCTATGGCACAAGTTTTTTTACAGAACCACTATCCGAAATGCATTTTGGAGAGAATTATGCCAATGACAGCGTTTCAAAGGTTTTCCTAAGCGGGTTGATTTTTATGGGTTTGATTATTCTGGTACTTGCAGTGCTGAACTTTGTAAACCTTGAAACTGCCCAAGCCATAGGTCGAGCCAAGGAAGTAGGGATCAGAAAAACAATCGGGGGAACGCGAATTCAGTTGATCACCCAGTTTCTTGCAGAGACATTTTTGATCGTCTTGTTCAGTACTATCTTGGCAATGGCATTTGTAGAAGGGATCAAAGTGCTTTTTGCAGGATATCTTCCGAAGAATTTCAGCATTGAATACTTCTCTGTTTACAACATCCTTTTCTATGCAGGTTTTCCTGTTTTGGTCTCCATGATTACAGGGATCTATCCGGCACTGATTCTTTCCAACTATGACCCTCAGCGGGCTTTGAAGGGAGAATTGATCAAGAACGGCAGATTTTCTGTAGGAGTATTTCTGAGAAAAAACCTCACTGTCATTCAATTGTCATCCTCCATTGCTTTTATTATTTTGGTGTTGGTACTGAACTATCAACTGAAGTATGTGACCAGCCAGCCGCTGGGGTTTGAAAAGGAAGCAGTAATGTACGCGTATCTGCCATTCATGTCGAATCCTGAAAAAATGCTTCAGCTTCAGGATCGCTTTAACCAAGAGACTATGGTGCAAAGTGCCAGTTTGAGCGGTAGTTTGGTGTCGTCTACCAGTCTTTGGACATCGGATGCCAGCGTACCTGTGGACACTACGGAGAAGCAGATTTATATTCAGGTGATGAATGTGGATTCTGCCTTTGTGCAGGTAAACGGGATTCCGCTGTTGGCAGGTTCGGCTGGGATAGATAGAGAGCAAGAGATATTAGTCAATGCCCAATTTGTCAAGGAAGCGGGTTTCGCAAGTGCAGAAGATGCGATAGGAATAGAGATAGGATTTAGTGGTGAGCAAAGAAAAATTATCGGGGTGGTTGCGGATTTTCATTCCCGTACACTCAGAGAGGGTATTCGTCCACTTCTCTTCACCTATAATCCCCAATATTTTCAGACAGTGAATGTAAAGCTGAGCTCAGATCAAAATCTGGCTGCTGCAAAGGAGAAATTGGAGAAGATTTACCTAAGCGTCTATCCGCATGAATCGGCTTCTTTTGATTTTTTGGATACTCAGATTGAGAAATTTTATCAGGAAGATGTGAAAATCAAAAATGTGTTGGGATTTGCCTGTGGCCTGGCAATTTTGATTTCCTGCCTGGGTTTGTTTGGCCTTTCCAGCTTTACTATTGCCCAGCGAACCAAAGAGATCAGCATCAGAAAAGTCTTGGGAGCCACGCTGCAACAGATTCTTTTTCTAATATCCAAAGAATACATGGTGCTGGTGGGAGTTTCTTTTCTGATTGCAATAGTTCCTGCATATTATTTCCTCAACGACTGGCTAAATGGCTTCAATACCCGGGTGGATATGCCGTATTTGATATTTGCAGCAGCGGGTCTGGGAGTGATGGCAATATGTCTGCTTATAGTCGGGATTCATTCTTATGTGGCTTCGCAGACAAATCCAGCCAAGGTGCTGAAGAGTGAGTAGAGTAGATTTGATATTTGTGAAATTGACTCGTCCTAAAAATAGTTTACAGGTTATCGTTTAAATCCAGGTACTGATTGACTGTTTCTGCTAGTCCTTTTATTGGTTTACAAGTGTACG